>CAZSFB010000142.1:0-7143 GCA_964606035.1 uncultured bacterium
GCTGAACCCTACCCTGACCTTTGTGGGATTGGCAAACTACGAGCGGTTATTTACCGATCGGGCGTCCTGTTCAAGCGGTCCCTGCCGGTGGACCCGCGCCACAACTCCAAGATCGAACGGCCCGCGCTGGCCCGGTGGGCCGCCACCCGGCTGAAACACCCCGGAGGGGAAAAGGGCCTGGCGGCAGCCTGACCGGGGCCCGTTTCCATTTGGGGCGGCGGGGAAGTCCGCCTTATTCCTTCAGGTAGTCCTTCCCGCTTTTTACGGGCGGGGGCCGCTCCGGCGGCGGAACGGATTTCACGAAGATCATCCCGGCCCCCGCGCCCGCAATGGCCGGAATCATGCAGAAAACGAGAAAAATCATTCCGAGAGGGAAAAGGCCGCCCGGTCCCTCGGGACCCGTCAGCATGAAGATCACCTGCCCCCAGTAGATCCCGAAAAGCGACTGCCGCGGCCTGCGGCTTAATATCTGCCCGATAAACCCCGCCGCAAAGAGCGCGCCCGCATAGTAGGCCGGACTGTCCGCATCCCACGGCTCCCGGCGGCCAGTCACCGGCTCGGAGAAAGCCCAGATGAGATAGCCCATGAAAAGCCCCGCGCCCCAGGCGAGCCAGACGGATGGCCCCCTGGTTTCACCGGATTTTCCCGCAGACTCCACGGGGGTTTTCTCCATTGGGACAGATTACCGGATTTACCGTAGCCTGTCGCGTCGGAAAGGAGCTGTTCTGTCACTGATGCCCGTGTGAGTTAAGCCACAACTCCAGAGCCCTTGCTGTCGCCACCGCCGCCGGGATCACCTATAATGCAGACGTAGCGGGACTGGAGAGGGAATACCCGGCGGACTGCCGGCAGAGAGGAGACACTCTCCGATGATTTCCAAGGTGCCCGACATCATTCCGATCTTTCCGCTGCCGGAAACAGTCTTGCTTCCGTCCGAGGTTCTTCCCCTGCATGTCTTTGAGCCCCGCTACCGTGACATGGTGCGGGACGCGCTCGATACCCACCGGGTGATCGGCATGGTGATGCTGAAACCCGGCTACGAATCCAGCTATGAGGGTGCGCCGCCAGTGCGCGAGATTGGCTGCGCGGGAGTCATCGCCCGCCACCAGGAACTCGCCGATGGCCGGTACCTCATCTGGCTGCTCGGCGTCGAAAGGTTCCGGATCAGCCGCGAGCTCGACGCCCCCACACGTTACCGGCAGGTGGAGATCGACCACCAGCACCTCACCTGGTCGGGTGAGGAGAAGGCCAGCGTTCAGGCGCTCCGGCGGGAACTGCTCGCGGCGCTGCCGCTGTTCATTGATCCGCAGGTGGCCGCCGAGAACAGCCTCGACGAAAAGCTGGCGAAGCTCGACGACGTGCAGTTCGTCGCCGTGGCCTCGCAGATCCTCGACGTGACGGGCGACGACAAGCAGCAGCTCCTCGAATACACCTCGCTCGTGGACCGCTACCTGCACCTTCACGAGCGGCTCCAGCTCCGGCGGCAGAACCTTCCCGCCTCACTCCAGGTAAAGCCCGAGGATCTGAACTGAGCGCGGAGTAAAAAGAGACTCTCCCGCCCCCTCCCCAAATCCCCTGTAATTCCCGTCATTAAAGGCCGTGTGCCACTACCTGTCACACCCCTCAGGCACAATTCCCGCAGTCGATGGCGACCCCGCCAACGCCAGAAGGAGGGCACACATCATGGGACGCGCCGCTGAAACCGCCCGGCTGCCGGAGGAGATCCGCACCTGGCTCGAAACCGAGCTGAAGTCGAAAAACTTCACCGGCTATGCCGCCGTGACAGACGAGCTGAACCGGCGGCTCGCGGCCGCAGGCCACAGGCCGCCCGGCGAGGCAGGTCTGAGCCGCGAGGCCGTGAGACGGTTCGGCGCGTCGCTCAGGGAAAAGCTCGACTTCGAGCGCGAGATCGTGTCGCTCGCCCGCGAGCAGCTCGGAAACGGCGGCGACGGCCGCCCGCCGCTCGACCACATGCGGACCATCCTCGATTCGCTTCACGTGATGGTCTACCGGGCCACGCTCCGGGCCCGTGTGCAGGCGGACATCACCGTTTCGGACGTGTCGCGGCTCCAGTCGGCGGCCGAAAAGGTTCTCAGGTTCGAGCACACGATCCGGAAAATGGAGTCCGAACGCCGGACCTCGGACAGCGTCTGGAAGATTGTCGAGACGGGCAGAAAAATGCGCGAAGCGGCCGCGAACAATATCCGGCAGCAGGCGGAGGTGATCCGCGAGGCCAAGGAGTTCAACGAGCGGGCGAAGGACTACCTGGAACGGCAGTTCGCGCCGCCCCCCACGGCGACAGACCTTGAGCGGATGGCACGGGAGGGCTACCAGCCGGAGCCACCATTTCCGCCCGTGCCGGGGTTTGCCCCGGAGGAGTTGCCGGGCGGTGACGCCCCCGGCGTGGAACTTTCCCCGGCTCCAGCCGCCACCGGCCCGGCCCCCCGCACCGGCGACACCACCGGTACCACTGCGGGGCATGAACCCGGCCCGACACGCTTCGACACACTTCGACACGAAATCCCGGAGGAACCCACTACCTTGCTCACCCGCCAGCAGCGACGCCGCCAGGAACGGCTGAGACAAAAGGAGCGGGAGAAGGCCACACGCCAGCCTGAAACCACCGCCCGCACAGGGTGAGAGGGTAATCCTGACGCCTGTTGTTACGGAGAGAAACCGGCAGAATAACGCGCCGCGTTATTTTTTAATTGATTGACAGCGGTTCCATAACTCCCTTATATTACTGGCAGATCAGCCGTAGGTGGGGGCCGCGACGTCAGGCGGCCCGTTTGAATCCGAACAAATCCCAGCCGGAAACCCGGACCTGTTGCGTGTGCGGCAAGGGGTTCGAGCAGCATTTCAGCTACCAGCGGCGCGACACGCCGGACGGCCCCCAGTTCTACTGCAGTTCCAGCTGTCTGCTCCAGGAGACCTCCGCGGGGCCGAAACTAGTGGACGTGGAGACGGGCCGCGTGGTCTCCAACAGCGGCGACGCCGTGGTCCAGTGCGACCAGTGCGGGAAGCCATTCAAGGTCGCCTTCCTCGGCCAGATCTTCGTCGCCGGAAGCCAGACCCGCCGTGTCTGCTCGCCGGAATGCCGGACCAACCTCGTGAAGGCCGTCACCGCGCACCACCACGTGGAGCGGATCGCGGTGCTGAACCAGAAGGGCGGCACGGGCAAGACGACCACCTCCGTCACGCTCGCCGCCGGGCTCGCCGCGAAGGGGAAAAGGGTTCTTCTTGTGGACATGGACTCACAGGGCAACGTGGGCGCGTCGCTCGGCGTTCGCGGCGAGAAATCCATCTACCACGTGCTCATTGATGCCGCGCCGCCGCAGGAAGTGGCCGTGCCGGTACGGCCCGGCCTGGACATCATCACCTCCGACGAGACCGTCGCTGCGGCCGAGATCCGGCTCGTGAACATGAAGCGGCGCGAACGGCTGCTGCGCCAGCGGCTGGAGGGACTCACGGGCTACGACTATGTGGTGCTGGACTGCGCGCCGAGCCTGTCGATCGTGAACCAGAACGCGCTTACCTATGCCACCGACGTTCTGGTGCCCGTTTCATGCGACTTCCTCGCCATGTTCGGCGTGAAGCAGATCCTGAAAACCCTGCGCTACGTGCGCGAGCAGCTGGTCCACCCGATCGAGATCCTCGGCGTATTGCCCACCTTCTACGATCCGCGTGCCCGGATCACGCATGACGTGGTGGCGAGCCTCCAGGACTACTTCAAGGACCAGATGTTCGAGCCGATCCGGGCGAACGCGAAGCTCAAGGAAGCGCCCTCCTACAAGAAGACCATTTTTGAATACGACCCGAAGTGCCCCGCTGCCGTGGACTACCAGAAACTGGTGGACGCGGTGGAGGAGCGGCTCCGGGGAAAGAAAGAACAGAGCCGCCCGCGGACCGCGAGCGCCACGGCCTGAACAGGGCTGAAACCACCACGGAGAAAGCAGGAAGATCATGGAACACAAGAAGCACGAAGTCCTCGCAATGGCCCCGGCGCTCGGAAGCAACCCGCTCACCGATGACGTGATGCAGACAACCTTCTACCGCCGCATGGACCTGGACGCCGAGGCGGACAAGCCCACGCACTACAAGATCGTCTCGATCTCGCTTTATACCGAGGACATCGACCGGCTGAACCGGATGGTGGCGGAGCTGAAGGCCAAGGGCCACACCAAGGCGAACAAGAGTGCGTTGATCCGCGCCGCGCTGCTCCAGTGCGACCTGGACAAGGTGCCGAAGAACATCTGAGACCGGCGCGCCTGCGCCGGAAGACGCGGAAAGGGCGGGAGTTGCCTCCCGCCCTTTTCTTCCCTGACGTGCCGGAAAGCCCCGGCCTCCCTTTCAGGCTTTCATTTTCAGGCCTTTAGCGCTTCGTCCACAAGCTGCTTCAGCTCGCCGCTCGCCGACAGCTCGCGCGCGATGTCGCAGCCGCCGATAAACTGCCCGTTGATATAGAGCTGCGGGATCGTTGGCCAGTTGGAATACTGTTTGATCCCTTCCCGGATCGCCATGTCTTCCAGCACGTCCACCGTCTCGAAGGGGACCTCCATCCGGCGGAGAATATCCACCACCGTGGCGGAGAAGCCGCACATCGGCATGAGCTTGTTCCCCTTCATGAAGAGAATGATCTTGTTGTTCTTGACCATCTGGTCGATCTTCTGCTGCACGTCCATTGTCAGAATGTCTGCCTCGTGTTGGCCGCCGGTGGCGGCACGCCTTCCCAGGATCCGGGACTGGTAGTGTTGATTTTCCCTCAGTCAGGGGCGGAGGTCTGCAGTGCGAGCGCATGGATCGGTGCGGCGGATCCCGCCATCAGCTCCCCAAGCGCCCGGTAGACCCGCTGGTGCTGCTGCACCCGCGGGAGGTTCCTGAATGCTCCGGAAACGACCTTCACACTGAAGTGGTCGCCGCCGCCCGTGGTGTCGGCGACCTCCACCTGTGCGTCCGGCATCTCTGCCAGGATACGTTTCCGGATCAGTTCCGGATCTACCATGAGAACCCTCCCCTGACGGTCCTGTGTTCCATCAATAGATAGACCCCGCCATGCGGGTTCGCTTACCCGGATGCCCCGCGAAAAGGGAGCCCGTGAAACAGCTCACAGAAACCTGATCTTTTCCGGTATAGTTTGCCCTGATCCGCCACCCTGAAGGAACCCCATGAAATACCGGAACCTGCTTGCTGCCGTCCTCGCTGCCATCACTGTCATCGCCTTTCCTGCCCAGCCAGAGGCCGCCCCGTCCCGGCGGGTGGGCAGCGTGGCGCTCGTGAACGGCCAGGTGATCGTGACCTCCGGCCAGCGGACCTTCCCGGCCGAGCCGGGATCGCCCATCCTGGAAGGGGACAGAATCCGGTCCTTCAAGCCGGGCAAGGCGAAGATCGTTTTTGCCGACGATACCGTCATCAATATCGGCCACGAAACCGAGTTCACAGTGAAGAAGGCGTATTTCAGTCTGGACCGCCGGGAGTCGTTCTTCGACGTGGCCCGCGGACGGTTCAAGGTCGCTGTTGGAAAATTCTTTACCGGCGGGAGCGACTTCAAACTCAGCACCCCGGCCGTTGTCGCCGGTGTGCGCGGCACGGTGTTCTGGGGTGATACGGACGTGGATGCCATGTGTACCCTGAACGGGGAGATCGAGATCACCCCTGTCCTGAACGAATCCGCGAAGCGGACCCTCAAAGCCGGCGAGTGCGTGGCCGAGTTCAAGGCCGGAAAAGCAACGCCGATCTCGCCCTCAGCTGAGGCCGTGAAGGGCTACATTGCGGAAGTGACACCCGAGTAAGGGGAGAAACGGCCGGGTTTCAGTGGTCGAAGAACGCGGCCTTGATCCCCGTGAGCACGAACTGCACACCGATGCAGATGGTGATGAACCCCATCAGCCGGTTGATGACCTCCTGGCCCACCTGTCCGATGTAGTCGGCAACGGCAGGGGCGGCCCGCAGTGTCAGGTAGCTGAGCAGTGCCGAGATGACGATCGCCACCGTGAGCCCGGCGTATTCTACGGGCGCGGTGAGGCTCACGGCCATGGACATGGTGACGGCGATGGAGCCGGGACCCGACAGCAGCGGCATGGCGAGCGGCGAGAACGAGATGTCCCGTTTCCGCTGGGCGGCCTCCGTGATTTTTTCCTGGAGCGGGGATTCGCTTCCCAGCTGGTTCCACCCGGCATTGAGCACCAGCAGTCCGCCCGCGATCCGGAGCGCCTGGAGCGAGAGGCCGAAGAAACTGAAGATCATCGGGCCCGCGTAGAGGAAAAGCCCGAGGATGAACACCATGTAATAACCGGCCCGCCGGGCCTGCCCGGTCCGGTGCTCGTCGGTGTCTCCGGCCGTCATGGAGAGAAACAGCGGGACGGCCGCCAGCGGATTGATGATTGGGAGCAGCGCAAGAAGGCCGCCGCCAACCGTCTGGAGGAAAGCCTGTATCACGGGGGCTTACTTCGCCCCCTGGGCCTTCAGGAGCCGCGGGAAATCAAGCCGGTATTTATCTACGGGCTTTCCGTTTTTCAGATGCGATTCGACGATCTCCGGCACCTGCTCCGGCTGGACGCGGCCGTACCAGACCCCCTCCGGATAGACCACCACTGAGACCCCTTCCTCGCAGGTCTCCATGCAGCCCGCCTTCTGGGCCCGCACGGTTGCCAGGAGTCCGGCCTTGATGACCTCTTCCTTGAACCGGGCAAGCACGTCCAGACCCCCGCGCGAAGCGCAGCAGCCCCGGCGGTGGCCGGATTCCCGCTCGTTCGTGCAGACAAAGACGTGGTAATGGTAGGGCGCGGGCATGGGCCGGTTACTCCTCCACGCTCCAGTACACAGCGGAACGCCGCCGGACAAGACCCCTTGAGGCAATCCTGCGGCTTGACGTTCTGCGCCGGAAGTAGCGAATATGGGCCTTCAGAGATGAGCACCGAGACCGAAATCCAGCGCAAGCAGCGCGTGATCGACTCCATGCGGGAGATCGGGAGGGCGCTCTCGTCCACGCTGACGACGCACACCCTGCTCGAACTGGTCATGTCCAAGACCACGGAGCTGATGGATGCGGACCGGTCCACCATTTTCATCGTGGACCGGGACCGCCGCGAATTGTGGTCGCTGATCGCCCAGGGCGAGAACATGCGGGAAATCCGCCTGCCGGTC
>CAZSFB010000143.1:0-7095 GCA_964606035.1 uncultured bacterium
GGGGGCCGGGTCGACGCGGCGGTGCAGATCCGCGATGCACTGGTGAAGGCGAGGATCCCCACTGCCGTATATGTCAATCCCCGGGCTATATCCGCGGGAGCCCTGATTTCTCTGGCAACAGACCGTATTGTGATGGCCCCCGGTGGAACGATTGGCGCGGCGGCTCCCATCCAGATGTCGCCGGGGGGCGGCGAGGCGAAACCAGTCGGCGAGAAATATGTCAGTTACTTCCGCCAGGAAATGCGGGCAACGGCAGAACTGAAGGGCCGCAACGGTGACGTTGCCGAAGCGATGGTGGACGCCGAGAAGGCTGTCGAAGGACTCAATGAAAAGGGAAAGCTGGTAACGCTGACTTCAGAACAGGCACTCAAGTGGAAGATCGCCGACGGGATCGCGGATTCGCCTGAATCCCTGCTCCGGCTGCTGGGGTTGCCCGAAGCGGTCAGTCCAGCGCAGATCGAAACCACTTGGAGCGAGGCACTGGCCGGGTTTCTCACCTCTCAGGCGATATCAAGCCTGCTGTTCATCATCATGCTTGTATGCGCTTACCTTGAGTATCAGACTCCGGGATTTGGAGTTTTCGGTTTTGTAGCCATTACCTGCTTCGGGATCCTGTTTTTCGCACACTACCTGACCGGGCTTGCGTCTTACACTGAACTGGTGGTGTTTGTAATCGGCGTGATCCTGCTCGTTGTAGAGATCATTGCCATTCCCGGCTTTGGGCTTGTTGGACTGGCTGGAATCGTCGCAATCCTGGCATCTCTGGTCATGATGCTCGTCGGGTCGAGCTTCGCAGTCCCGGATCTTTCCGGGGCGGCGACACGGCTCGTGTGGTCTCTGGGTATCGCCATTGCGATCATGGTGTCGCTGGCGAGGTTTCTGCCGAAGCGCGCAACGAACGAGGGTGGTATATTCCTGGGAGCAGAACTTCCTGCAAGTGCCGGTTATTCGACTGTGGTTGCCAAGGAAGCTGCGCTCGTCGGTCAGGAAGGGGTTGCCAGCACGAATCTCCGGCCATCGGGGCGGGTCCGCATCGGCAGCGAGGAGTTCATGGCACAGACCGAGGGGGATTTCGTGGACAGGGGCACTCCGGTGAAGGTCATTCGTGTGGATGGCACCGCGGTGTTTGTCGTCCCTTCTGGCGTATCGGCTACCGGGGGCAGTACCACATGAATTTTCCTGAAGGATTCCCGGCAGTGGTTGGCCTGCTGATGGCCGGTATTCTCTTGATCATACTGGAACTGTTTGTTCCAGGTGGTGTTCTCGGCATTATCGGGGTAGGGATGCTTATCGGGGGAAGCTATCTCGCTTTTCATCTTCCTGTGGACAATCCGGACCTCTGGGGATTCGGTGCAGTAGCAGTCAGTACGGTCTCCGCTTCGGTCGTTGCCATTGCATTTGTCCGAAGCAGTTATGCCAGAAAGCTCGTGCTGGCTGAGGAAATATCTTCCCGGTCGGCACCCGAAGGGCTTTCTGAGCTAGCCGGTAAAGAGGGTACTGCCCATACGGACCTTCGCCCTTCCGGGTTGGCGGACATCGGCGGCAAGCGGGTGGATGTTGTGGCCGATTGCGCTTTTATTCCCCGCGGCAGTGCAGTGAAAGTGAAGAAGGTTGAAGGAGCACGGGTTCTTGTGGAACCCGTGGTTTCGCAATAGCATTCATAATGAATATAGCTGCTCTGCCAGGCAGCGGGTGGAGGATCGTATGAACGTGTTTGCTTTCGGGCTTCCCGTGATTGTTCTCGGAATCATTCTCTTTTTCGTTGTTCTCTATTTCGTTCCAGTGGGACTCTATATCTCTGCCCTTTTCTCGAATGCACATGTGAGTATCGGGACACTCATCGGAATGCGGCTCCGCCGGGTACCTCCGGGTCCTCTCGTTTCATCCCGCATCAGTGCCGTGAAGGCGGGTATTCCGGTGACGATTGACAAGCTTGAGTCACACTATCTGGCTGGCGGAAACGTACCGCATGTGGTGAATGCTCTCATCAGTGCGGACAAGGCCGGCATGAATCTGACCTTCGAGAAGGCGGCAGCCATCGACCTTGCCGGGCGCGATGTGCTTGAAGCGGTGAAGAACTCGGTCAACCCCAAGGTTATTACGACGCCGCTGGTGGCGGCCGTCGCAAAGGACGGTATTCAGTTAAAGGCCATCAGCAGGGTGACCGTTCGTACGAATATCGACAAGCTGGTCGGCGGGGCCGGGGAGGAGACGATCATCGCCCGTGTTGGCGAAGGTATTGTGACAACCATCGGTTCTTCCGCAAGTCACAAGACCGTGCTCGAGAATCCGGACATGATCTCCAAGACGGTACTGTCCAAAGGGCTGGATGCCGGTACAGCATTTGAGATCCTTTCCATCGACATTGCCGATGTGGATGTAGGTGAAAATATCGGTGCCCAGCTTCAGACCGCGCAGGCGGAAGCGGACAAGAAAGTTGCCCAGGCGCAGGCCGAAAGCCGCAGGGCAATGGCTATTGCCGCAGAGCAGGAAATGCGGGCGAAAGCCGAGGAAATGCGAGCGAAACTGATCGAAGCGGAGGCGCAAATCCCCATGGCGATCGCCGAGGCTTTCCGGAAGGGCCAGCTTGGCGTGATGGATTACTATAATCTCAAGAACGTGCAGGCCGATACAGAGATGCGCTCATCCATAGGCCAGCAGACAAAGCCCAAGTCTGAGCCTGATTCGGGTTCATGATGGAGTGCGGGGTAATTGAATGGATATGATCCGGGCTGGAGTTGATGATCTCGGGGCGCTGATATTCGTCCTGTACATCATCATTTCCATCTTTCAGGCGCTGTTCAAGAAACCGAAGCCCGGAGATGAGGCCGGGGGCGAGGCGCCTGAACCGATCAAGTGGGATGAAGAAGTCCGATACGATGCACAGGGCCGTCCTGTCCCGTCCAGTAAACAAGGTCCGGGAGAGACGGAATCCCCACCGGTTAGAGATCCCTATGGTGTGTTGACTGGGGAACAGTACAAACCACCACCATTGCCCGGGCCGGAACCTCGCCAGAAGGCTCCCTCTAGGCCTCGTCGAATGGAATCACCCGCAAGATCAGCACCGGCTCCTAAGGCGCCAGAGTCCCGTCGCAAGGGTCCTCCAGTCTCAGTAGAGACGCGGCCGACAGAAAGCGAACACACCTACCGGGTTCCCCGGCCAGAGATTCAGAAACAGGAATGGAGCGAAGTTTTCAGCAGGCCGGGAGAGTCGGACCCACAATCGGAACTCGTACGCCGGCGGGCCAAGTTCCGTAAGGCCAAGGAAGAACATTCCGCAAAGGCTTCAGGCAAATCTGCTGAAATTAGAGTGAATGCGCCTGCACAGGATATCCTCCGGACGCTCGCTTCACCAGGATCTGCGGCGACAGCGATACTTGCATCGGAAATTCTCGGCCCGCCACTGGCCCTTCGCAGGGTTCGCCGTAGACGGTTTTGAATCTTTAACGAGATGAAGGAGCTCCGACATGTCCGGATTCGCTGACCTGCGGAATGAACCTGCGATTCAGCCCATTCAGAACTTTAAAGGAGCCCGTGATTCGTCGATACCCAGAAACCGCCTGGAAGATGTGCGCAATCGTGCCCGGAAGTTCCGGGAAGAGATGCTTTCGGGTGGACAGGTCCTGTTTTACAAGACCTGCGAACTGGTCCGGGTCCCATATCCGGTGCGATATGCGTTCACCAATGTCTACACGCAATCGATGCTGCAGACGCCGGTCCTGCATATTGTGAACCGCCTGTTCGTGATCCAGTTCAAGACTGGTGCCGGCGTGAAAACGCTGCTTTTCAGCCCAAGTGACGTGATGGCGAATGCCGAGACCCGGTTTTTCAAGCGTTTGGGTGGTGGTGATCTCGCCCGTATGGAGGGGAAAATTGGCGAGAAATCCGCCGCAGGCTTTCTGAAATCAGCTGCACAAAAGCTGGTGGCGCCGACGTCTCTGACCGTTGACCAGTGGCTTGAGAAAATAGGCATCCGGCCGGAACAGGTGGACTATATTTCTTACGATCACTTGCATACCCAGGACCTCCGCAACTGGCTTGGCACAGATGGTGGTCGCGGCCTTTTCCCGAATGCAAAACTTTTGATCATGCGGCAGGAGTGGGAGTCCGCTCAGGGGCTCGTTCCTCCCCAACAGGACTGGTATTGTCCGAAGGGAACGGCCGGGCTTGATCCGGGCCGTATCGTGCTTCTGGAATCGGATGTGAAGCTGGGCGAAGGGGTCGCCTTCATCCAGACTCCCGGTCATACCATGGGTAACCATTCACTTGTCGTTCACACGCCCGAGGGGCTGATGGTCTCCAGTGAAAACGGTGTCGGGGTGGATGCTTATGCTCCAGATAAGTCGCAGATCTCTGCGGTTCGCAAATACGCGAAAAGCACCCAGATGGAAGTGGTCCTGAACGGGAACACCCAGGAGAGCGGTCTGGACCAGTATATTTCGATGGTTACCGAAAAGGAGATCGCCGGGCCGTCGCGGCGGAATCCGGATTTCCCGAACATGGTCTGTTCGTCGGAGTTTACGGCTTACTGGCTATTTCCGGGCCTGAAGCCCAGTTTCAATTTTGGTGATCTGGAATTCGGGAAGATTCAGGGCTGATCCGGTTAAACTATCGCATCGACTCCCCGAACAGGTAGACAGCCTGGAGCCAGCCGGCCACGCCGCCAAGGACGGCTCCCATGACAATCAGTTTCCATTCGTCCTGCTGAAATGCTGGCCGGAGAAGTCCTTCAAAACTTTCTGGATCGAGTTGCTTCAGCCGGCCAGTCATCGATCCGGCCAGATCAACGGTTCTTTCCATGAAGGTCCAGAGAAGACTGCCGCGTTCAGTGAGTTGCATACCAACGGTTCTGACCAGAAACCGGTCGATCTTTTCTGGCCCTGCCTGTGATGTGATCGTGGCGGCCATCGGATGTTTCCGGTAGATATCCAGCCGCTCGTTGACCCGGTTGCGGAAGATGGACAGGAGCTTCTCGCGTCCCGGCCCCTGAGAGATACGCTCTGTCAGGTTATCCGGGGTAAGAACACGGGCTGCTACTGTTTCAGAGAAACCGGCTGCGACTTCCTTCTGGCGTTTGTGAAAAAGCCCATGAAATTCAAACGGGCCAAATCTAACAGGTGTCCTCGGTTCAAAGATCATTTTCATGGCGAGCCAGTTGGTAACGTAACCGACCGCAATGCCTGCAATGGGAAGTGTCCACCAGGCGGGAAAATATATCCACAGGATCATTTGAGGAATCCCGAACAGAAAACCGAAATAAAGGCCGGATATCTTGATAAATTTGAACTCTTCGCTACCGGCCACCAGAAACAGGGTGTTCAGGATTTCCCGGTTTTTTTCGATTGCGGCCTCTACCACCGCGGCAATGTCGAGCAGTTCGTCGGCACCTTCCTGGAGGTCACTGACAGAATGTCTTGCAATGTGTTCGACCTCAGTCCGGACCAGATTCCTGACCTGTTCCCGGCTCCGGTCATCCAGGGAGTTCCAGAGGGGCTGCGCTGTTTCCCGTACGGTGTCGTCCAGAAGATCATCGGCAATCTGCCATAGTGTGGGCTGGATCCGTGGCATCAGGTGCTCGGGATCCATGGTTCCGAACAGGTCCTTGAGGTTTACCAGTTTGCGGGAGATCAGGTAGGCGAGATATCTGCCCATCCGGCGTGAAGAGGCAGGGATGATTCCCTGCCAGCCCAGATAGGGACGGAAGCCCACGAATTCCAGCGGCTTGAACAGCATGTGGACCGCTACAACATTGGTCCCCCAGCCGATGGCTCCCGCAATGAGGGGGATCAGCAATACCTGCCAGTTGTCACGGATGATTTGGACGATCTGCATGGCTTTCCATATAGAACCGGATAGCGCCGGCAAATTTGTTCCGGGAACCCGGCGGGGCATTACCCGGCGGCTGGCGGTTCATCAATGGATGGGAGTATTCCTGATGTGTAGTTGCGGTTGTTCTGAACGATTCCTGTCGTTTTATCTTGAATAAAACTGACGCCCGTGTCATTTCCAGTTTGAAACTGTCAGGGCAGGAGATGATATGTCCGTTACACGTGATGACTTGGAAAAATACATCGAGCGCGTTGCGTCCGGTGTCAGGGATCCAAGGACCGGACTGTTTGGGCCGGGGTCGATGGTGTGGGAGATCAACCGCGAGGTAAGCAATATTATCGCGGGTGGCCGCGCACTTCTATTGCAGACGGCACACCCCTTTGTCGCCCATGGGGTTGATCAGCATTCCAACACCACGACGGATCCTCACGGCCGGTTCAAACGGACCTATCTGAATATTGCGGCGGTAGTTTTTGGCAGTCTCCAGGAAGCGACCCAGGCTGCACGCCGTGTGCATGCTCTTCATGACACCATCACGGGAAAAATTACAGAGGCTGTCGGGCAGTACAGGCCTGGCGATGCATATGAAGCTAACGTGGAACCGGCGCTCCTATGGGTTCACGCAACCCTGTGGGAGAGTGCAGCGTTCGTTTACGAACAGACGGTGCGTCCTCTGTCGCTTGCCGAAAAGGACCGTTTCTGGGACGAGGGGAAACTTTTTGCATACATGTTCGGGATCTCCGATTCGACGCTTCCCCCAGACTGGACCCAGTTCATGGAATATTGCCACCGTATGTGGGAATCAGACGAGCTTGGCGTCGGAAAACCGGCAAAGGAGATCGCCAGTTGGGCGCTAACGCCACCGGTTCCGGCACTCGCCCCTGCCATGTGGCTATACAAGATTGTGACTGCGGGGCTGCTACCGCCCCGGTTCCGAGAGGAGTTCGGGTTCCGCTGGACAGCGATGGACCGGACAATATTCCGCACATTCATGTCGAGTGTCCGCACATTATATCCCCTGACGCCGAAGGGATGGCGCTATGTACCGGCATTTGTGGATGCCGAGCGTCGGCTGCAAGGGCTTGAGGGCAGAGACCCCCTGGCGGCATATCGCGAGGGGATTCTGATGCGGCTGCTTGAGGCCCGGGGGAAGCGTGAGCAGGCCGCTGCACGCTGACTTGCAGTCGTAATCTTAGCCGGAGACGGGATGGCTGCCGGGTGTCCCGGTTAACGCCGGAAACCTGAGAGCCTGCCGATGCCTGCCTC
>CAZSFB010000144.1:0-5312 GCA_964606035.1 uncultured bacterium
AGAGCCTTTTCCTAGGGGATGCTGCCACGCTTCGGGGGCTCCTTGATCTGTCACTCCGTCCGGGACGGGATATTCGCCGGAGGGGGACCCTAACGGGAGCGGTCCGTGGGAGGCAAACAGGCAACCGGTTGAGGATTTAACCCGGGTGGGTGGAGCGGCCGGGTTACATACCGGTTTCAGGTTGTTTAAAATCATTATTGTCAAAAAAATACTTAATAAAATCAATTAGATATATTGATCGCTATTCTTTCGTTAGCAATCCCCTTGACCGACTGCCAGAAGTGGTTATCTCTCCGTCGCAGCGTGGTCCGGTTTTGCCGGCCGGTGGGCCGGTGTCACGAGACACCTAGGCTGCCGGGAATCGGACACGCGAAATCACACGCAAAAACAATCAGTTATCAGAAAGGGTCCATGCAAAATGAAGGTTCGCCCGCTTAACGACAGGATTCTGGTCAAACGTCTCGATCAGGAAGAGAAAACCAAGGGTGGCATCATCATCCCCGACTCGGCCAAGGAAAAGCCCCAGGAAGCCGAGGTTGTGGCTGTGGGCAGTGGTCGTATTGACGAAAACGGCAAGCGCATTCCGCTGGATGTGAAGAAGGGTGACAAGATCCTCTTCTCCAAGTGGGGCGGTACCGAGATCAAGGTGAATGGCGATGAACTGCTTATCCTGAAAGAAGAGGACATTCTCGCGGTTATCGACTGACCGCCGGAGCTTCCAGTTTCAATCCAGATCAAACCAACTGCGGCCCCGTGATGGCGGAGGCCCGCAACAGACGGAGAAAAACAGAACATGGCAGCGAAAGACATTCTTTATGGTGAAAGTGGACGGGCTCAACTTCTACGTGGCGTGAACATTTTGGCCGACGCAGTGAAGGTGACCCTGGGCCCCAAGGGCCGCAACGTCGTCATCGAGAAGACCTTCGGGTCTCCGACGATCACCAAGGACGGCGTGACGGTGGCCAAGGAAGTGGACATCGAGAACAAGTTCGAAAACATGGGCGCGCAGATGGTGCGCGAAGTCGCCCAAAAGACGAATGATATTGCCGGCGACGGCACTACGACGGCGACCGTGCTGGCCCAGGCGATTTACCGCGAGGGCGTGAAACTCGTAGCTGCCGGTCACAACCCGATGGACCTCAAGCGCGGCATTGACAAGGCCGTGGCCATCGCCGTGGATGAACTGAAGAGCATCTCCAAGCCGACAAAGGACAAGAAGGAAATCGCCCAGGTAGGCACGATCTCGGCCAATGGTGACAGCGAGATCGGCAAGATCATTGCCGAGGCAATGGAGAAGGTTGGCAAGGAGGGCGTCATCACGGTCGAGGAGGCCAAGGGCCTTGAGACCGAACTTGAGGTCGTGGAAGGCATGCAGTTCGACCGCGGCTATCTTTCTCCGTATTTTGTGACGAATCCCGACAAGATGGTGGCGGAGATCGACGATCCCTACATCCTGATTCACGAGAAGAAGATCTCGGCCATGAAGGATCTGCTGCCGATCCTTGAGAAGGTCGCTCAGTCGGGCAAGCCGATCGTCATCATTGCCGAGGAAGTCGAGGGCGAAGCTCTTGCGACCCTCGTGGTGAACAAGATCCGCGGCACACTGCACGTGGCGGCCGTGAAGGCTCCAGGCTTCGGTGACCGCCGGAAGGCCATGCTTGAGGATATCGCCATCCTTACCGGTGGCCGCTGCATCGCGGAAGAGCTTGGCATCAAGCTCGAGAGCATCTCGCTCCAGGACCTGGGCCGCGCCAAGAAGGTCGTGATCGACAAGGATAACACAACGATCATTGATGGCGCCGGCAAGAAGGCGAACATTGAGGCCCGCGTGAAGCAGGTCCGTGCGCAGATCGAGGAGACGACCTCCGACTATGACAAGGAGAAACTGCAGGAGCGGCTGGCCAAGATGGTGGGCGGCGTGGCAGTGGTCCGCGTCGGTGCGGCCACGGAAGTCGAGATGAAGGAGAAGAAGGCCCGCGTGGAGGACGCTCTCAATGCAACCCGTGCGGCGGTGGAAGAGGGTATTGTCCCCGGTGGTGGAACGGCACTGGTCCGGATCATTTCCGCTCTTGAAAAGGTGAAAGAGGCAAAAGGCGAGGAACAGTACGGGGTCGAGATCATCCGTAAATCGCTGGAATCACCGCTTCGCCAGATCGCCGAAAATGCCGGCGAAGACGGTTCGATCGTTCTTGACAAGGTGCTGAATGGCAAGGATGGCTTCGGCTTCAACGCGGCAACGGGTGAGTACGTGGACCTGCTGAAGGATGGAGTCATTGATCCGACAAAGGTGACCCGTTCGGCCCTTCAGAACGCCGCTTCGGTTGCAGGGCTACTCCTTACGACGGAAGCCCTGGTCGTCGAAAAGAAGAAGAAGGACGACAAGGGCGCAGGCGCCGGCATGCCCGACATGGACATGTAACCGGATCTTTTTCCGGAAAGGAAGAGGGCCGCCCTTCAGGGGCGGCCCTCTCATTTTTTCCGGAGCACACCGCTCCGGCTTCTGCGGAATAACGGATGCAGCAATTTCAGGAGCTTCTAGTAGCGGCGACGCTTTCTGCCACCTTCATGCCGTCTACGGCCGCCGAGACGATCCCGCCAGCCCAGCCCGGTCCCTCGCCCGCAGGATAAAGTCCGGGAAGCCCTTCAGCCTCATAGGTGGGGGTCCGCGCAACCTGCAGGGGCGATGACGTGCGGCTTTCCACGCCAATGAGAACCGCTTCAGAAGAGTCGAAACCGCGGATATTCTGCGCGAACACCCTGATGGACCGTTCAAGTGCCTGTTCACAGGGTGCCGGTAGCAGGCCATGGAGATCGGCGGCCTGTACGTCCGGAAGAAAACTCGTGTCCGGAAGTGTCGGGGAGGTTTTGCGGACTAGATAGTCGGTTAGCCGTTGGGCGGGTGCGTGAAAGTTCCCTCCGCCCAGCCGGAACGCTTCTTCCTCGACACGCCTTTGCCATTCAACACCCCGGAGGACGCCGGAACCGGGGAAGTCGTCTGGAGCAACCTGAATGACAAGGGCCGAGTTGGCGAATTCATTATCCCGGGCGAAGTTGGACATGCCGTTCACAACCAGCCCTCCGGGTTCTGATGATGCATTGATGACGAGCCCTCCGGGGCACATGCAAAAGCTGTAAACTCCCCGGCCGGTCTCCCGGTCGGTATGCGTCAGGCGGTAATCGGCGGCAGGCAGGGCACCGGATTCCTTCCGCTCGTGGCCGTAACGCGCCCGATCGATGAGCGGCTGGGGGTGCTCGACACGAAATCCGGCTGCGAACGGCTTGATCGTAATCTGGAGCCCGGCATCAATCAGGGCAGGGAACAACCGGCGGGCCGAATGGCCGGGGGCAAGAATCACGTGGTCTGTAAGAATCTCCTCGCCGGTGGCTGTCCGGATGCCGGTGCAGCGGCCACCGGATTTCAGGAGAGCAGAAACTTCTGTCTGGAAACGGAACTCTGTTCCCAGCGATTCCATGTGGTTCCGCATTTTCCGGAGTAGCCGCTTCAGGAAGTTGGTCCCGATATGGGGTTTCCCGTCGGTGAGGATCCGCACTGGGGCTCCGAAATCGACCAGGCGCTGGAATACCCACGAGATTCTGGGGTCATTTTTCCGAGTGGTCAGTTTACCGTCGGAAAATGCACCTGCACCGCCCTCGCCGAACTGCACATTAGATGATGGATTCAGGGTCCCTTTCCGCCAGAAATTGGCGACGGAAATGGTCCGTTTCTCGACAGCCTCGCCCATTTCGATGACCAGCGGGGGGATCCCCGCCTCCGCCAGCACCAAGGCGGCAAATAGTCCCGCCGGACCTGCACCTACAACAACCGGCCTTGTTTCTGGCGGCTGACATACTCTGTGCGGAGGGGAATAGTAAGTATCTCCAGTGACTGCTTCCACCTGCCCGGGGGTGATCCGGACAGATTGCAGGTCGGTCTGGACCTCCAGCCGGTAGACGAAAATCACTGGCCGTTTCCGGGCATCCCGGCTGACCTTGAGAACTTCCGCCGACAGCACACGTGCGGGAGGGCAGCCCAGCTTCGTTGCGGCCAGTTCCCTCAGACCGGCATCATCAAGTTCAGCTGGCGACCGGAGGTTGGAAAGTATGAGTTTCATCTGCTGGTTGTCTGTGCCCGCTGACGGGCTGCCTCGGCAAATGCCCGGGCCTCCTGTGCGCGGTCCGGAAGTTTCAGGCCGTCATACATCCGGGCAGCCTGCTCGTAGGGGCGGGGGTCGAGAGGGTTATTCCCGGCGTAGTCAAACCAGACCCGGCGGGCTTCTTCGTGAAGCCGCCGCTTCAAGTGCAGTCCGGCAAGGAAGTTGGAATATTCCCAGTTCGCGGGCTCCCGTGAGACAATCACGCGCATCTCCCGCACGGCGTCCCCGGCTGTTGAGGGCGTTTTTGCCAGCTCCTGCGCATAGAAAAACGTGTAGACGTTTCTGTCGGGAAACCGCTTCGCAAGGTCCTGCCAGAAGCGGATACCCGGGTCGGCCTGGAATTCCACATAGGCGTTATAGAGCTTCTTCCATATTCCCGGCTGGTCCGGCTCGAGATCCAGCGCCTTCCGGTAGGCCGCGACTGCATCCGCCACTTCCTGGTTCAGGCGGGCCAGATCGCCTCTTGCCTCATAACTCGCCGGGATACCTTTATAATGCTCATGAAACGAGTCGAGCCGCCGGATAGCGCCGTTGTAGTCGCCGGCTTTCCGTAGAATTTCGACGAGTTTCAGCAGATACCGGATGTTCTCTGGCTCGGCACTGACTGCACGCTCATACTCCTGTCGGGCTTCGTCCTGAAGGCCGAAGCGCATCAGGTGGTCAGCAATCTGGATCCGGACCGGAGCGTCCCGTGGAAATGTTTCCGCGATGGCGGGATAGAGGGCCTTTAGGCGGAGGGCATGTTTTTCGGGATCACTGGCGATGGCATTCAGGATTGGTCCGGTGTGGGCAGGCCGCTCGGCCAGAAGCAGGCCGAAATTGACGAGTGCAGTCCCGTAGTCACCACTTTTCCACTGGATGGTGGCCAGTTCATGAAGCGGCCGCCAGTCGTGTGGTGACAGTTCCACTGCCCGGATCAGATCTGCCTCCGCGCCGTGAAAATCCCCGGCCCGGGCCCGCCAGAGCCCCCGTTCCCGCCAGTTTTCTGGCCGGACCGGGTTCAGGTGTATGGCCTGCTCATATAATGCGGCTATTGTCCCATCGGGAGTCTGGGATTGATCGGGGTTTTTCGCCAGCAACCGGGCCCTGAGTGTCGCCCGGCTGTCGGACGGGAGCGGGGCCCGCCTGTCGGCGCTGTCCAGATTCCGGAGGGGGGCC
>CAZSFB010000144.1:5322-7088 GCA_964606035.1 uncultured bacterium
AACGACCGGTAGCTGACGGTCCCATATAGTGCCAGTCCGATGAGTGGTGGCAAGGCAGCGGCAAACCTTTTCCACCCGGAGAGTTGCAGCCTAGCCTCTTCATCGCTTTGCCGGTGGGAAGCCGAGGCGGTGACTGCGGCAAGGACGCAAGTCACGGCGAAGGCGTTGGCCGGCAGCCGCATACCGAAATCCAGAAGTGAGTGTACGAACATGCCTGCAAGGGAAGCCGTGCCGCCACGTACCATGGAGCGGTCATATACACTCCGGATCTCGTTGCGGCTGGAAAAGACGTGCATAAAAAAAAGGAGAATCGAGATGGCGAGAATCACCATTCCCACAAGTCCGATCTCGGCGGCAAGCTCCAGGAGATCATTATGGGCGTGATCGACGCGGTAGAGGATCTCTGGCGGACGGTATGAGGGGAAATAGTCAGCAAACCGGCCGGGACCAATGCCGATCGCCGGGTGATCCACGAGCATCCGTGCAGGGGCTTTCCACATGTGTGCTCGGTCAATGGCGGATAGCTCACTCGCCGATGCAGCCCGGAAAATCCGCCCAGTGAGGAACTCGCCTCCGAACCAGAGCAGCGTCAGGGTGACGACGACAGCTGCCCCCAGCACTGCCTCCAGGAGATGCCGGCGAGAACCACTTGTGCGGTGAAGTAGGTAATCGAGAGTGATGGTGGCGGCCGTCACGCAGAAAGCCATCAGTCCGCCGATGCTCCCCGTGATAAGGAGGGTGACGAGCAATATCGCTGACAGCAGAAACAGGAACCCGGATCGCTCCCACAAGAGATCGGACGTGCTTGAGGAGGACCGGAATGCAATCCCCGCGTAATAGGTGAGCGGGATTAGTGTCACAAGGAGCAGGGCGAAGTGGTTGCGGTTGACGTAAGTGCCGCTCAGTTTCCATATCCCGGGCGTGGCAACCTGTTCGGCCCCTTCCGCCTGGTAAACCGTGAGAAGTCCTATCAGGGCGGCAGCAATGGCCGTCAGCGCCAGATAAACGATCATCCGCTCCAGCCGCTGGCGGTCATGGAAATGATGAACGAGTGCGAGATAAAGAATGAATCCCGTAACCCAGTACAGGACTTCATCCAGAGAGGGGCGGGCTGGTTCGGGGAAAAAAGCCCGGATGAGCAGGTAGCCGACAAAGCCGCTGGTGGCGGCGAATGCCAAGCGATTTGGAAGGAAAGCACGTCCCGTCTGGAGCCATTCGATAACTACAAGCAGCGCCAAAACAATTGCGGAAAGCTGGAATCCGAACCGGCCAACCGGTGTGACTCCGCCCGCGTAGAAAACCAGCCCCGCAAAGGCCAGTGCCGCTACCAGTTCCCTGAGATGTGCTAGCCGTTTCACGCTCGCCGCCGGCTACTTGGACCGGGATACTGCCGGATAGGAATAGTAGTAATAATAGTGCCTGCCCTTGACGTCGGTGAATCGATTCATGACGACGCCGTAGATCTTCGTGCCCGTCTTCCGGATCTGCTCGATGGTCCGGGCGACTTCGCTGCGGTTCATGTTCCCGGAATCCAGGACCAATATCACTCCCTGGACGGCGGTGGCGAGAATCGCCGCGTCGGCTACTGGCATGACCGGAGACGCATCAAAGATCACCTGATCGTATTCGGACATGGCTTCGCGCATAAACTGGCGTAGCCGGGCAGACTCCAGCAGTTCCGACGGATTCGGGGCAATCACACCGCAGGGGATGATGTCGAGCTTTTCGTGCCAGGTCGGGACAATTGTCTGGTGCCAGTCGTCCAC
>CAZSFB010000145.1:0-7070 GCA_964606035.1 uncultured bacterium
GCTGCTTTCGGTATGCTGGCACTCTCCAATACGTTCCAGGCCCGGCGCGCCTTTTCAGCTTTCTGGGCTCCCCGGCAAGCCTACGCCGAGCTCCGCACCGCTTTCGAAAGCACCGGGACCGTTTACGAACGGGCCCGGATCGCCGGAGTCCGGGTCGAACTGCACTATCCGGACTATCTGCAACTTCCGCCTGCCACCCTGGAGGCCAGCGACGGTTCCCTTGAAGCCGTCCGCGGTACCCGTGTCATTCTGGATATCCGTACATTGGATAACGTCCGGTCTGCACGGCTCGAATTCGCCGATGGCGGCTCTGCACTGGCCAATCGCACTGACTCTCCAAAGCCGGTTCTGACCGTTGCCGGTGACCGGATGGTCCGTGCCGAATTCGTACTTGGCACCACCGGATCCCTGTACGTGTATTACCGCCGTCCCTGGCGTTTCGGCGAAAGCCGCACCCAGCCGTTCCGAATCACGGTCACCGACGACCTCACGCCGCGCGTGGACATGCCGGAGCCGGCCGGTGAGCGCAAGGTGAAGCCCACGGACGAGGTTCAGGTCCGCTATCATGCCTCCGACGACCATCTGCTCACCAGTGTGCAGCTAAGACTGACCGGCCGCGTCACCGATCAGGTCATTCCGTTGCCTGCTCCCGAGGCCGGGGCTTCCACGGTGGGTGGGGAGTATCTCCTGAAACTCGGTAATCTGGACCTCGCAGGAGAAGACGAACTGACCGTGTTCGTCGAGGCCGTCGATGACGATACCATCAGCGGACCCAAGACAGGAGCCTCGGCCAAGGCCAGGTTGCTTCTGCGCGCCGACGAAAGGGAGTTGCTCCAGCTCCTGGACAACCAGGAACGGATCCTGGCCGGAATGATCGACTGGCTCGGAATCAACCTTGAGAACTATCCCACCCGCAATGAAATCAGTGCCACCACCGTGGCGGACCTCTTCCTGAAACTGTACCAGAAGGGACGGGAGGTAATTGCTGCTCTTGACGAGACGGTGAACGCCATGCGCGAGAACCCGCTCGCAGACGAAAACGCAACCGAAGCACTCGGCAATATCCACAAGGATCTGACCAGGGTTTCGCGGAAATTCGAGCAGACCGGCATGCGGTTCGGTCTCCCGGGCACCAGCATGGCCAACCCGCAGGGGGTCCAGACGCTTCTGGCCGGCACGGCGAAGGACCAGGTGCCGGTCCTTGAAAAGCATATTCTCTTTCTCGACACACTGATCTCCAAGCAGCGGCTCGACGAGGCGCTCCGGCCGCGTGAGGAAATCGATGCACTGAAAAGCCGTATACGCGAGCTGATGGAGGAATACCGGAAAACCGGTGACAAGGCCTTGCTCGAACAGAGCCGGAACCTCGCCAACCGGCTGAAGGACATCGTGAATCGCACCATGACCGATGCAGCGCGGCGGTTTGACGAGATCCCGGATGAATTCGTCAACAAGACCGAACAGCACAAGGAAGTCGAAAAGCTGCAGAAACTCTCTGACCAGCTGGCCGGGGAGGATTTCGATTCCCTGGAGAGCCTTGAGAACTACCTGAGCCAGCTCGACGAATCCTTCGGCAACATGGACCTCGCGAGATCGTCCTTTGCGGGCGAAGCCTTCTTCAAGGACCTCGGTAAGCTGGCGAACCTGGAACAGAAGGTTGCTGCCCTTGAAAAGGAGCAGAAGGAGATTGTCAAAGAGATCGAGAAGGAACGTGGCAAGGACAGCGGCGACCTGTTCACGAAGGAGGAACGGTCAAAACTGGACCAAGGCCTCCAGGAAGCCCGGGCCCGCCTCGACAATGCCGCACGGCTTCAGTCAGCCCGGGAACGGGGCCTGTATCAGCAGATGCAGGAGGCCCGCCGGAACAACGACATGCAGAAACTTCAGGAACTCCAGAAACAGGCACAGGCAGAACAGATGCAACGGCTCTCTTCGCGTCTCGGGAACTCCGCGCAGGCGGTAGAAAGCGCGAAACGCGATCTGGAGATGTCGAATCTGGGCGGTGCCCTCGCCACTCTGAAGGGGCTTGAGCGGGAAACCCAGAAACTGAGCCAGGAAACCAGTGACAGGCCATCATCCGAAGGGCAACCCGGCCCCCGGATGGATACCCAGAAAGCCCGCAAGGAGATCGGTGACGCAGCCGGTCTGCTTCAAAAGAAACTTGCCCAGGCCGCTGGCACTGGCGAGTCGGGGAAAAAGGGAGACAAGAACAAGCTGGCCCGCCTTGGTGAACGTCAGGAACGTGCCCGCAAGCAGGCAGAGGAGCTCGCCAAACAGCTCCAGGAGCTCGCCGAAGGATCTCCCATGGTCCCCGGAAACAATGGCCCGGAAATGGAATCTGCCGCCTCGGAAATGAGGGAAAGCGCACAGCAGGTTGGCAGCGGCCGGCCGCAGGCCGCCCTGAGCCCCTCGGCATCGGCCAGCAGCCGGCTCCAGGGCATCCGCCAGTCCCTGGGTGAAGCTCGCCAGAGGATGGAAAACGGAATGCGGCCCGGCGGGAATTCGCCTGGCGGATCTGGTGGAACCCAGCGCGGAGGCAGATCCGGTGGCAAGGGCGGCGACGGACTTACTCCATTTGACGAACAGGTTGAAATCCCGAAGTCCGACGAATCCAGGGCGAAGAACAAGGACGAAATCATCGACGCCATGAAAGAGCCGGCACCCAAGTCCTACACACCACAGAACCGGGACTACTACAAGAACCTCATGCAGAACTAACCGATACGCCCGCCTTAGGTCGCCCGAACCGTTCGGCCTGCGGCCCATGACCTCAGAGCCTCCACCCTTTCCCGCATGACGACAGACAGTGGCCGGGTATTCGCTAGCTCATCAGTCAGATGTTCGGTCGTGAGCTTTCTGCCGGGCGAATCGAAAGCCCGGTAGAGAGCACCGACAACCGCCTGTTCTATCTCCGCCCCGGAAAAACCCTCGGATGCCTGGATGAGCCGGGGCAGATCGAATTCATCCGGCTTCCGCTTACGGGCCTCCAGATGGGCTCTGAATATCTCCTCACGTTCGGACGAGCTGGGAAGGTCGATGAAAAATATCTCGTCGAACCGGCCCTTCCGGAGGAGTTCCGGCGGCAGCCCCTCGATGTTGTTAGAGGTGGCCACGAGAAATACCCGGCTTTTCCGCTCCTGCATCCAAGTGAGCAGGTAACCGAGAAGGCGGCTCGAAAGCCCCCCGTCCATCTCGTCCAGCTGGATACCCTTCTCTATCTCGTCCATCCAGAGAACGCAGGGCGCCGAGTTCTCGGCGATCTCTATCGCCCGGCGAAGGTTCCGTTCCGTTTCGCCAACGTATTTGTCGCGGATAGTCCCGAGGTCGAGCTTGAGAAGCGGCAGCGACCACTCATGGGCAATAACCCTAGCGGCCAGCGACTTGCCGCAACCCTGGACACCCGTGAGAAGAATCCCCTTGGGTGGCGGAAGGCCAAACTCCTCTGCATCCTTTGAAAGCAGCGCGGCACGGCGGCGAGAGAGCCAGTTTTTCAGGTTCCCCATGCCACCCAGTTTCGTCTGGCCCGCGTGGGTGTCCACGAACTCGACAACGCCGGCTTCCTCGAACAGCTTGCGCTTTTCCACCAGCAGCTGCTTCAGGTCGTTGCTGTCCAGCCGTGCGTCCTCAATGACAAGCTTGGTCAGGATCCGCTCCACCTCGGACAGGGTGAGCCCCTGAAACCGCCGGGCAAGCTCGCCATACTGGATTTTCGTGAGCTTGAACTCGAACGGGTGCTCTTTCTTGAGTCCGATCAGTGTACTCTGGATGGTGTCCTGTATCTCCTTGAGAGAAGGGGCCTTGATGCTGATCTGGGCAACTTCTGCCCCGATGGCCGGTGGAATCTTGACGGACGACCCGATGATCGTGATGGTGCTTCCGACACGATGGAACTGCCGGGCGACCCGCTGTAGCAGCTCAATAACCTTGGGATCCTCAAGATAGTGATCCAGCTGCCGGAAGTCATAGACCGTGCGGAGGCCGATGGTGACAATGAACTGGAGCGCCTGGACCAGATCCTGCTTGTTCTCGTAAACGTAGTCCCCTCCCGCCCCCTTCAGGCCGTCAACCGGGTCCCAGGTAAGGAGCCTGAGATTCGCCTTCCGGGCGGCGAGCTGGAGCAGGTGTTCTCCGCGGGCACGGCTCCGGGATTCCAGTACCAGCACGGGGTACCGGGACAGAAGGAGCGTCTTGATCTCGTTGATCTGGTCGAGCGGCATGGGTGTTTCGCGCCGAATCTAACATGACACGGCGTAAAATGCCTTAAGCCTGGACTCCGAGCTTCTCCAGGGCGACCTTTTTCGCCCACCGGTAGTCCGCCTTGCCGGCAGGGCTACGCACCATCTGGTCTACATATACGATCGCCTTCGGCAACTTGTATTTGGAAAGCTGGTTGCAGCAGTGCGCGGTTAGATCGTCCACAGTCGGTCGGTCACTCCCGCGGGGCTGGATCACGGCAGTGACCTGTTCCACCCATTTGGGATGGGGAGTCCCCACCACCACGGCGTCATAGACGGCCGGATGCGACTTGAGGGCCTTTTCCACTTCCTCCGGATAGATTTTCTCGCCACCCGACTGGATCGACTGGGAACCACGCCCGAACACCCGCACGAGGCCGTCCGCGTCCCACGCGGCATGGTCACCCGGCACTGACCAGCGAACCCCGTCGATGGTCACGAAGGTCTTTGTCGTCTTCGTCTCATCGTTCAGGTAGCCAAGCGGGATCAACCCCTTGCGGACGAGCCATCCGGTTTCGGGATCGCCCGGCTTCAGGAGCTGCTTCAGATCCTCGCTTGCCACCGCCGACAAGGCGTCCATCTGGAAACGGTTTGTTTCCCCGGGTTTTTTCCCCTCGACCACAACCCCCTGTGCACCGCTTTCGGAGGAACCGATGGCATCCCGGATCATCGTGCCGCGGAGTTTTTCCTTCAGCACTTCCTTGTATTTCGGTGACAGGATCGCGCCACCAGAGCCAAGCACCTTCAGGCTCTTTAGATCATAGGCCTTCTTCTCCATCTGTTCGATGATCGGCACGGCAAAGGCATCCCCGATGATGAGCGTGATAGTCGCCTTGTGCTTTTCGATGGTAGTGAGGAACTCGTCAGGGTCAAAACTGTCTGGATGGTCCTGGATAATAACTGTTCCGCCGCCGTGCAGGGTTGTGAACGCCACCCAGTGGGAGGCTCCGTGCATGAAGGGCGGATAGGGGAACGCCCGGAGCATGGGGCCAAGCCCCTTGGCCAGTTGCACCATCTGGGCAACCGACTCAACCCGCTGGCCGGTGGGGAGGGTGCCACCCATGGCCGCGAAGAAAATATCCTCCTGCCGCCAGAGGACGCCTTTCGGCATCCCTGTGGTGCCGCCCGTATAGAGTATATAGAGGTCCTCGCTGGACGGGGTGCAGTCCGGCTTCGTGTCAGGCGAGCAGGCCAGTGTTTCCTCGTAATCCACGGCACCCTTGAGCAGCTTGTGACCACTTTCGTCCGCCACCTGAATCAGCACTTTCAGGTCCGTAAGTTTCGGCAGGACAGCTTCGAGAACCGGCGCAAACCTGGCATGGTAGACGATTGCCTTCGCACGAGAATCCTTGAGCAGGTATTCAAGCTCGTCGGCCACGTACCGGTAGTTCACATTGAACGGGGCACAGCGGGCCATCCAGGCCCCCATCATGCCTTCCAGGTATTCATTGCCATTGTAGAGATAGAGTGCGACGTGGTCCTGGCCGGATTCCCAGTTCTTGAGCCCGGCCCGCTCCACGACCTTTCCAAGCCCCCTGGACCTCAGGAAATTGGCCAGCCTCCGGGACCGGCGGCGGTATTCGTCATAGGTGATCTCCAGATCCCGGAACAGGATCAGGTTCCGGTCCGGAAAAGCATCCGCCAGTTGCTCGCACATGTTGGGGAAACTGAAATCACTCATCCACCTGCTCCCGTCTGTCCCGGCACGGTTTCCGCTTTACAAACCGTGTCCGCCGGGGTAACTATCTGCCGCCGATTGACTCGCCAGTCAATGCTTTACCGGCAATGATGGAGCGGGCGGTCAGGCCCAAAAAACAGGAGAGAACGCTCATGCCGATTGATGTTGCCAAAGTAGTAGGCGCCAAGACGAAGCCGGTGGAATTTTCGTGGGGCCCGGACCAGATCATCCTCTACGCCCTCGGAGTGGGTGTGGGTTATCAGCAGGATCCCGTCGACAAGAAGAAGGTCCTTCAGTACACGTATGAGAACGGGCTCAAGGTGCTGCCGACCTACGGTGTTGTCCCGGCGTTCCCGGCCATGGGCGGCCTCATGGGCATGCCCGGCCTCTCCTTCAACCCGATGATGCTCCTCCACGGCGAGCAGTACACCGAAATCCTGAAGGCCCCGCTCCCGGTAAAGGCCAAGACCACCACAGTCGGCACCGTTACCGGTGTCTATGACAAGGGTAAGGGTGCACTCCTCGTGCTCGACGCCATCACCACCGATGAAAGTGGGACCCCGCTCCTCAAGAACACATTCTCCGCCTTCATCCGCGGCGAGGGCGGCTTCGGCGGCGAGAAGGGCCCCGAGCCGGGTAACGAGGCACCCAGCCGCGCCCCCGACGCCGTGATCGAATACCCGACCATGGGTCACCAGGCGATCCTTTACCGTCTGTCCGGCGACAAGAACCCGCTGCACATCGACCCGATGATGGCGAAGATGGGCAAGTTCGATAAGCCGATCCTCCACGGCCTCTGCACGTTCGGAAACGTGGGCCGGGCCGTGATCGAGGCCTGTGCCGACAACAACCCGGAGAAGTTCAAGTCGATCAAGGTCCGGTTTGCCTCCCCGGTTTATCCCGGCGAGACAATCAAGGTCGAAATGTGGAAGGAATCGGCCACCGAGATCCTCTGCCAGGCGAAGGTCAAGGAGCGGAAGAACCCCGATGGCTCCGAGCTCATCGTGGTATCCAACGCCCGCGTCTCCCTGTTCGCCTAATCCGCGGGCACTACACAGAAAACCCCTGCCGGAAACGGCGGGGGTTTTTATTTCCTGAGCAGGTTTCCCTGTCCGTCCGTGCCAGAACTGTAACGACGGAGATAGTCCTTCACCCGG
>CAZSFB010000146.1:0-6966 GCA_964606035.1 uncultured bacterium
GCTTTCAATCTATGGCCTCTCGTCCTGGGCCAGCGAGCACATCAAGCAGGCGGTCTAGTCCGCAGGAAAGGTCCTCCATGTCAAAAGTCGCAGTGATCACCGGTGCCTACCGGGGACTGGGTCTCGAAACCGCCCGCCAGCTTGGCAAGAAGGGCTATCACGTGGTGGTGACGGCCCGACACCTGAAGAAGGCGGAGGCCGCGGCCTCAAAGCTGCAGGCGGAAGGGCTTGCCGCCTCCGCGCATGAACTCGATGTAACTGATGACACGAGTGTGTCGGCGTTTGCGTCGTGGCTCAAGGGGCGGTTCGGGAGTTTCACGGTGCTTGTGAATAACGCCGGGGTATTTCCGGGGATTGGTGCCGAGGCGAAGGGCGGATTCACGCCGTCGCTTTCCTTTACAATCCCGATGCTGCGCGAGGGGATGGAAGCAAACACATTTGGCGCGTTCCGGGTGATCCAGGCCCTTGCGCCGCTGCTCAAGACGGACGGTTCCGCCCGAATCGTGAACGTCTCAAGCGGCATGGGCCAGCTTTCCGAAATGAACGGCGGCTATCCGGCCTACCGTCTTTCCAAGACGGCCATGAATGCGCTCACGAAACTTCTCTCCGAAGAGCTCGCCCCGCACCGGATCAAGATCAACTCGGTCTGCCCGGGCTGGGTCCGTACCGAGATGGGTGGCGAAAACGCCCCGCGGTCGGTGGAGGAGGGAGCATCCGGGATCGTCTGGGCGGCGACGCTGCCTGACGACGGCCCCACGGGCGGGTTTTTCCGGGACGGAAGACAGCTCCCCTGGTAGTCCCAGCAACCTTTAGAACGGAACGACGAGTGGAAGCTCCGCCAGTTCCCTGATCTCGTGGTCGGGGCGGGTATGGCCCTCGGGATTTGCGGTGCCTTTCGCATTGATCCAGACGGACATGAGGCCTGCGTCCTTCGCCCCCTTCACATCGGCCAGATGGGTATCCCCCACCATGACGGCGCGTCCATGCGGTACGCCGGTTTCAGTGACGGCCCGGTCGTAGAGTTCCCGGCGGGGCTTGCAGAGGCCCAGGGCTTCTGAGATGACGATGCTCCGGAACCGGGGCCTCCAGCCGAACTTGTCGATGATCGCCTCGCCGGCTTCGGTGTGGTCGAAGTTGGAAATCAGCGCCACGGGTACTTTTTCGGAATATTTTTCCAGCAGTTCCGTCGCCCGGTTCACCGGCTGGGCATGTTCCACGAGATAGCCCATGTGCATCCGGGTGAGCAGGCGGGCCCGCTCGGTGCGTTCGGCGGTATCGGTGACACCGAGGCGCGTGAGCACCCGCTCGTGCCGTTCCTGGCAGGATATCTCCCGGTGGTCGATCTGCTTTTCACGGCTGATTTCCATCCAGACGGCAATCAGTTCTCCGGTGAACTTCTCCAGCTCGATGCTGAACCCTTCGGAGATGAGCCACTCATGGAGTTTGCCCGCGGTGGTCGGGCGTTCCTGCCCGCCGACGTGGATTTTGGGAAACCGCTGGTAGTCGATGCGGATCAGCGTATCGAACAGATCAAAGAACACGGCGTCATAGGCGAGGGGTTCAGGCATGGCGCGCGAGTTTACACGAGTGCCACCCGGTATGCGCGGCTGTGCCCCGTGTCTTTCCGAAGGTCTCCTGACCGGATACATGGGTCGATGATGTCCACGTACATTCATGGCTATTCGGACCGGGAGTTCACACGGCTGGTGGAGCAGGCGAGGCTGCTCGCGCCGTTTGTGTTCGGCGGCATTGACCATTCAGGAACGGGTGAACTGCTGGAACTGGGATGTGCGGTGGGTGCAGAGCTGAAGCTGATGCTTGAGCAGTGGCCGCACCTGAAGCTGACAGGCGTGGACCTCTCTGAAGCACATCTGGGACGGGCAGAGCGGTATCTTTCCCATGAGACCGGAGCCGGGCGGGTGAGGCTGGTCCGGGCAGATGCCACAAGACTTCCGTTTCCGGACCATTCGTTCGATGCCGTGGTGACGGTCTGGCTTCTGGAACATGTGCCAGACCCGTTTGCCGTCATATGTGAGGCCCGGCGGGTTCTCAAGCCATCAGGGCGGCTGATCCTGACCGAAGTTGAAAACAGCACCCTGGAGTTCGTTCCCGAAGTCCCTGAACTCAGGGACTGGTGGGATTGTTTCAACCGCTTCCAGATTTCGGCTGGCGGAGATCCATTCATTGGTCACCGTCTGGAAAATCTCTGCCGGGAAGCCGGATTCAGCCGGGTGCGCGTGGAGCCGCTGCCAATCATCGACAGCCGCAGAAATCCAGACGAAAGGGCTACCTGGCTCCACTATCTCCGGGATCTCATGCTTTCAGGTGCTGACTCGATCATTTCGGCAGGGTTCGCGACTGCGGCTCAGGCAGACGGGGTTAAGGCCGCGTTTGCGCGGATCGAAAAGGATAATTTTGTATCATTTAGATACAAAGCCACCAGAGTCTCAGGGCAAGACTAAAGACATTTGTAGCGTCTATTTTGAGTCAATAATAGCCAGTTATTTCAATAGTTTGTGCAAAATGAATCGCATTTGTATTGGTTCGGTACATCAGTTGCTTTATTAGTTCTTGATTCTGATAAAACGTGCAATTTCGTATTGTTTTGAATCAAGCTGATGAAAATGCTGTATCAAAAATAAACGATATGGAACTTGATGCAGAAAGTCGCAGGAGTACCCCGATGAAAGAGCTCATAAAGAACCCCGAACTTGAGAAGACTGGTGAAACCAAACCCTCGGTCCTGATTGTTGAAGATGATCAGGCGCAGCGCCGGCTTCTTGAACGGCAACTGACCGAGCAGGGCTACTACGTTGTTCCGGTGGGGTCTGTCGCTGAGGCCAATGCTGCAATGGAGAAGCGGTTCGATGCTGCCATGGTGGACGTGCGGCTTCCGGACGGTTCCGGGCTGGACCTGATTCCCAAGCTCCGCAACTCGGATGCCGAGACGCAGGTGATCGTGATGACGGCGCACGGGACCATGTCAATGGCGATCGAAGCGCTCCGTCTTGGTGCATACGACTTCCTGCCGAAACCCTATTCGATCGAGAAGCTCCGGATCACGGTAAAAAACGCCGTGGAGCACCGGCGAATGTCGTCGGAACTGCATACGCTTCGTGACACGGTGCGCGACCGGTTTGAGGTGAAGTCCCTCGTCGCCGGCAGTCCGGCAATGCGCGAGGTCATGCGGCTGGTCCAGCGTGTGGCGGCCAGTTCCGTCAATGTTTTCATCCAGGGCGAAAGCGGTACCGGCAAGGAAGTGATCGCAAGGGCAATCCACCTGGGCGGGACGCGCGCCTCGGGGCCGTTTGTGGCCGTGAACTGCGGGGCCATTCCGGAAAACCTGCTGGAAAGCGAGCTGTTCGGTCACGAGAAAGGCGCATTCACCGGTGCGGTGGCGAAATATGCCGGCCGGTTCCAGGAGGCGAATGGCGGGACGCTGTTCCTCGACGAAATTGGCGAAATGCCGTTTAACATGCAGGTGAAGATCCTGCGCGCGATCCAGGAGAAGGAAGTTCACCCGGTGGGTGCGTCGAAACCCGTGAAGGTAGACGTCCGGATCATCTCCGCCACGCATCGCAATCTTGAAAAGTTGTGCAAGGAAGGCCGTTTCCGCGAGGACCTGTTCTACCGGCTATCCATGTTCCCCATTGCGCTGCCGACGCTCCGGGACCGGATGGAGGACCTGCCGGATCTTGTGCAGCTCATCATCAAGAAACATTCCCGTGCCAATCCCTACTCGGCCCGTGACGGTGTGACCCCCGAGGTCATGAACGCGCTGCGGAACTATCCGTGGCCGGGCAATATCCGGGAACTGGAAAACGTGCTTGCCAGGGCCTGCATCATGGCGGATTCAAAACTGATCGATATGGATGACATGCCAAAGCAGTTTCAGGAGATTGTCACCGACGGCAGGGACAGCTCCACCGCCAATCCATTCACCTTCGACCGGATTCTTCCGTACGACACCTATGAGGAGGAGATTTTCCGCAATGCCGTCCGGCTGGCAAAGGGGAATATCACACGCGCGGCCCGTGAGCTGGGTATTGGCCGGGTGACGATGTACCGGAAGATGCGGCGTTACGGATTCACCGCGGACCTTGAGGAGATACCGGCTGAAAGTGATGGACTGAAGGCCGTCTCGAACCGTTGACGGGTTAGTGCCCGGTTTCCTCGGAAGGCCGGCCCGGCGATGCCGGGCCGCTTCCTTTTTCACGGGACCAGACGGCGATCTCCGCCGGGATCACGGGGAAATCCGGATGGGAAAACCGGAGGATCGCCATACCGGGGGTACTCACTGTAATATATCCGTCCTTCACGGACAGGTCAGCGGCCGGAATCGATATGTGGGTGATCCGGACATGGGAGCGAGGATTGAGGGTCAGGTTGATGCGGTCGCTTGAGACCAGGACACCTTCAAACTGGTAGCGGAACGATTCAGGCCTTGTGGAGACGAAATCAATCAGCCGGGGTGTGGCTACAAACCGGAGCATGGACTCCGCCGAGGGATACAAATCTTTCGCCCTGTAAAGATATGATTCGGTGACTGAAAATCCCGGGGCTCCCTCCACGCGGATATTCAGGCTCACCCAGTCCTTTTCGGTCCATGTGGCAGTGCCGCCCGGCCAGGTTTTTCGTGACAGGTCGACGGCACCGTCGCGGGATGGGTTCGCTGGAACATCCGGATTTGGCGGAATCTTCAGGCGGAACGTCACTGGCGGGTCGAGAAGTCCGGGACAGAGGTCCCGTGCCCTTGCGGGTACGGGCATCCGGGCCGAGATGCAACTGTCTTCGAGAAACTGGACTTCTGCTTCGGCCACGGACGGAAACCGAGGTGCCGCCACGTGCATGCCGTTGACGATCTGGGCAACGCTGATCCGGACGCCCAGCCGTGAAAGGCGGTTCTCGTCATCACGCTGGAGGGTGACCTGCGGGAAGTCGATCCGGATATCGGCGCGGGTCAGCGGCGTCGCCGAGACAGCAGAATACACAGGATAACCGGTGCCGGTGCGCTCCGGCGGATGGAACGATGTGCGCACAGAAAAGGTTCCGTCTGGCGAGCGGGCGAGGTAGGGACGGCGGAACCAGGGCCGGGAGATCGTTGTCCTGAGCCGTGTGACCATGACAAGGTTCGGGTGTTCTGCGAGGTCGAGTTTCTGGAGCAGGCCGCCAAGGCTTTGTTCCGCGCGGCACCGGCGGGTGAAATCGCAGTCCGTGAGCGGTACGCTTCCACGGGCCATGACAATGGGATGTGAAAAACCCAGCTCGCGGACAAAAAGTTGGGGCCGGAAATCACCGAGGAGAATCTCACGGAAATACCGGTTCCGGTAGACCGCTCCGGTGAGAAGTTCCCCCGGCTCCAGAGTCTCAAGTGCAGCCGGAACCTGGATCAGGCGGTCATCCCCGCTTCCGATAAGCTGCTGAAGCGCGAACGCGGTGTCAGCGGTGACGGCGCCTGCCGTTGGGAAAACGATGCGTTCAAGGGCAGGGCCGCTCTGGGCGATCCGGTCCAGATCCAGCACGGCCCAGTCAAGGAAGGACGGCTGGTCCTGCGGCCACTGGGGGCGTTCATCGGGAACCATTCCGCCTTCGCTCATGCACAGTTCTTCCGGCGGGGCGACCCGTTCGCACCGGGTGACAGTGGGGAAGTTCTGCATGGCGGGGATTTCGAGCCGGAACCCTGTGACTGCCCCGCTGCCGGCGTCAGTCACGGCAGAGACGAATGGGCGGATATCCCACGCCACCGGAAATGACGGGATGGGGCCCTCGTTCCAGAGCGGTTCCAGGGGAGGTGAATCCGCTGGCGGCGTTTCAAGCAGCGGTGGAGTTCCAGTGAACGAGGTCCGGCGGAAATCACTCCTGAGAGTCACGTCCTTCAGGCCGCAAAGTTCACCGCTTCCGGTGAGCCTGAGGTAATCCCTTTCGAGTTCCCCGGAGAGCCGGAACATTCCGGTACAGGTGTCATTAGTGACCTTTACTGCACCCTCAAACCGTCTCTCCCGGAAAGTGCCGGTGACAGGATACGTTGTTTCGTAGGGTTCCGGCCGGAGTTCACCGGAGAACGTATCTCCTGCCTGTTTTAGCCACAGTGTTGCGGTCGTGGCTGTCGCCGTGAGCCGGACGAATCCGTGCCATTCGCCGGTGATCTGTGGCTCATGCCACGGCATGAGCGCGGCAATGCGCCCTGACAGTTCGTCCAGCCAGACCGTGACTGTCCTGCTGTCACATGCCGAAAGAGCCAGCGTTGCCGCGAACGCAATCACGAGCCGTATGTGGGAGTGCCGGAACATCTGGGGCACTATCATCGCCGGTGAAATCCACGGAAACCAGTTCGACGCTGCGCGTCGTGTTTTGTGTCATCGGATGTCATACACTTGAATGGTCGAAGGGGGCCCATGAGCTCCCTTTGTATCTGGAGGTAATTATGCCGCCGAAAACCGTAAAACGGGGCCGCCGCCGCGGACGGCTTCCATCTCCCGACCGCAAGGACTGCCTGGTGCAGACCCGGGTGCCTGAGGGACTCGATAGCGCCCTCAAGGAAGAGGCCCGCAAGCGCCGGGTGACGGTTTCCCAGCTCATCCGGAATGTTTTGCACGACTCGTTTGAACTCGTGGACAATGTCGTCGCCAACGTGGACGGGATCGTGAACCAGTCGGTGCAACTCGCCCGGGCAGTCTCGAACGATGCTCAGAGGATAGCCGCGGCCGCTTCCGGGGCCGATACCCAGCGGACACCGGTAACGGTAGCGGCAACACCAGCGGCTGCGGCTCAGCCAGTGGCGCAAGGCACGAACCCCTTCGCGCACGTTTATGGGTGGCAGAAGCTCATCATGGCCCAGCCTGCGAACTGCGCCCACTGCGGCGGGGCTATTGGGAAAGGTGTGGAGGCCCTGCGCGGGCTTTCGGATGAACCAGCATCGCCGCGTCTGTGGCTCCACCAGGAGTGTCTGGACAAGATCTGAGGCTT
>CAZSFB010000147.1:0-6953 GCA_964606035.1 uncultured bacterium
CCATCCATTTTTCCTGGACCTCCCCCTCCTTGGGGCTGCAGTCCTGCCTGCGTCTCACACTCATCGGAGTTTCCTCGATGAACTCGAAACGCGGTCTTGGCCAACAAACCATGCTAGCACGGTATCACGGTGGATGCGTATGCATCGGCCAAGCTTGCGGACGCCCGGGATCTCGCGCGACGCACAGAGCCGGTAGGCCGTATCGCGGTTGATCCGCAGGAACGCGGCGAGTTCATCGACGGTGAGAAAGACCGGAAGCTCTCCGGCAGGATTAGACGGCTGGGCGATGGCGACGGAATCGTTCTGGTCCATGAGCCGAACCTCCGGAGCGGCAAGCGCCTACTCGAACTTCACGCCCCGGAAACGGTTGAGCGGCACGAGCCCCATGTAGTCCTTGCGAACCTTGATACGGGCGAGTCCGGCGCGGACCAGTTCGTTGAAGGCGAGGCCGATTTCTTCGCCGGAGATTTCGAACCCCTTGGCCTCGACCATCTCCCGGATCTCGTGGATGAAGCTCGACGCGGCGGGGATGACGGCGGAGTGATGCCGGAGGCGGGAGTGGATCGCCTGGGCGAGCGGCGAGAGCGGCGGAAGTTTGTCAGCGGGCGCAGTTTCCATGGGTGATCGGTCCTTTCCACACTTGAAGGATGCAGCCGGAGGGGAGGGAAATAAAATGGCCAATTGTCCGGAATCTTTTGCCAATTTTTTCGGCATGAAGGGCGCTACATCCGAGGCGTCAGTTCTTCCCCGTATCGAATGTGATGCCTGTCGATTTGCTCAACAATGATCTTTTTATGAAAACGACAGTTCGCTTGGGATGAGAGCATTGGTGACCGGCCAGATTGGAAAATGTTCGGCCGTCATCGCACGGGAACTGGCGGGTAAATCCGTTTATTTCTGGCGGATGGGGATGTTCCGGAGGGGATTCGCGGGGTGTACGGGCAGGCGAAAGCCGTATCGTCCGCTGGTTTTGACGGAACTACCGCAAGCGACCCGTGCGCGTGGGCGGTCTTGCCACCACCTGAAGGGCCCCTTGGACGCGACTATAGACCGCGCTCGGAGGACACCTGGGGCCGCGCGCGACCCGCGCCAGTTTCCCAGTCAGCCATGCGTGAACCTGCGAAATGCGGCCGACGTACGCAGGCCGAAGCCAGAAAAACACCTGTGAGGCGGCCAGAAGGTGGCCTGCGAGGTGGCCGAAGCGGGCGTAAATCGTTAGGAAAGCAGCATCAGGATACTCAGGAAATTTCGCCGCTCCCCATTCCTGTAAATCTCTCCGGCCGGCAGACTGGAGTTCCGTCGCCGGACGGTGGCGGATTTCAACTCCGCTGTGTCTTCAGGTCCACCCGGACCGCTTTTGCAAACGCAGGAACACTGCGGGCCAGACTGCTCAATAGTTCGTGCAACGTCATTGGCGGTTGACGCATCGCATGGGCCTGGGATTCCAGAGCCGCAATCATCCCAGCCGGATTCCGTTCAAACAGCATAACCAGAAACTGTTCAGCAGTATGGGCTGTAATCCCGGATGGCAGATCGCGAAAATCCCTCAGGTTCTGGGTCACGATGATCGAAGCATTTGCCCTGACAGCTACTGCGGCGACATGTCTGTCTTTGATCTGATTCCGCATCTGGCGAATCAGGCGTTTGTGTCCGGTTACCATGGCTTCCGGAAACACCGACTGCATCTGGCCGATCAGCCGGTCCGCATGTGCCGCGGTGACTACATGCTTACCGACGAGATTCCGGCGGGCTTCATGGAGGATTTCTTCGCTCCAGTAGACCTGAAAGTGATCCCTCGCGGCTGCTCTCAGCAAGGTATCGCGCGGCAGGAACGGGAACAGGACATTGGCATCCAGAACGGCCCGTATGGGTGAATCAACCATGAAACCGGCCGGTTCAGGCCGAATAGCCCCCGAATTTTCCCGTCAATCGTGTGAGCTGGTCGAGCTGCTTTTCACGGTCCCGGTCCCGATGCTCCCGGAACGCCAGAACATCTTCGGCCCGAAGCCGCCGGTGCGAGCCGGTCCTGATGCAGGGTATGCGGCCCTCGTCCACAAGCCGGACGAGGTACTGGCGGGACACATTCAGGAGGTCTGCTGCCTGTTGGGTAGTCAGTTCACCACCGGTTCGGACGATCGCGACCGATTCGCCCCGCGCAAGGGCATCGGCGGCCTGCTTCAGGATACCGACGACGGGTAGCGGGAGCGGAGCGCTCTTACCCCTGGAGGCCATCAGTCGGTATCCGGTCCCTCGGGTCCGGCTTTTCCCGGCCGGGGCCAGCAGTTTCGAGAGCGTGAGGATACCGGCCTGTTCTTCACGGGATACAGCAGGCAGTAATGGCTTTCGGGGTTTTGCAGACGCATGTTTACGGGAGGTGGTACGCATATCAGATCCTTCGGGATTCAGGATATGCGCTATTCGACCTAAACGCAACCAAGCGAATGCCGCTCCGGGTAGCAGTTATCCCATTTCGTAAATGTGCCGGAGGATATCTCTGAATGAAGCCAGCTCCCCCTGCCGGTGAATCTCACCCGCTGGTGGGGTCTATCTCAATCAGCAGTTTACATAGGTAATCGGGTTCTGGGACTGCGTGCTGAAATAAGTCCGGACGTCACGGTTCAGGTAACGCTGGCGAATACGTTCCGGTGCGACTGTCCCGGTGAATTCCCACCGTCCGGGGCTCCGGACGTCTTTCCGGGTCTGGTAGCGGGTTGAACCGGCCGGATGCCATTTGCGGATTTCGTAAACTTCCCGGACAACGCCATCGTAAACCGCAAAGGCATATCGGGCACCCTCTCTCCGAGGCCCGGCCTTCCAGATCCCGCGAGTGGCTTCATAGAGTTCCAGGGCTGGGATGTCCGGGTAATAATACTGATTAATCCGGATCAGTAGGGCCGGGTGGGTGATCTTCACGCGGCGGGCGCCGTAGTAGCTGACCAGCTCGGTAAGCGGCGCGCGTCCGACGTCCATGCTCTGCCAGCCGCGCACCTGATTCAGCAATTTGTCCTTGCCGATCAGGTCGATCAGCGCGGCCTCGATCCGTAGGGCGGTTTCCTCGCTCTTCAGACCGTGAACCAGGATGTCGATCTTCGGTTCGAGGCCGCGTTTCCGCAGCCTGCGGATATGCCGTCCGAGCGGAGTCGTTGCTTCCAGATGCGAAAGCACCCGGTCGCCTTTCCCTTTACCGACATAAAGATTTTTGCCGGTCACGGGATCGATATAAAGATAAACGTAGTAGCCGAGCCGTCGGGCGACGTCGGAGGGAATAAAGGGCAGCAGATTAGTGGAACCAGCTCGTTTCATAGATGCTCCAATAGTTCAGAAAACGATCGCAACTCCCCATGCCGGTGAATCTCCCCCGCTGGCGGGCTGGAGTTCCGGCGGCGGACTGTGGCCGGGGTATAGAGGGATAGTTCTGCGAGGGTCTTCGCCGGGATCTCGGTCCCGTAGCGGGCCCAGTAGAACGGCACTCCGGCGGCTCGGGCGACGGTGCCATCCTTGCGGAGAGAATCACCGACGAGAACAGCCTCGCCAGGTATCACTCGAAAAGCCTTGAGGATCATCATGAGCCCGCGCGGGTCCGGTTTCTCCCAGGCGGGCGGCAGCTCGACGACTCGTTTCACCTTCGAGCGGTAGTGGCCCGATTGTTCCTTGGCGACGATGAACGGCGCGACCCGGTGGCGTCCGCCGGAGGCCGGGATCGGATAGGACTTCAGGCAGTAGAGGGCGTCGAACAGGCCGTCGATTCCGGCGCGCTTCAGGCGTTGCTCGGCGGGGAACCTCGGCGCGTCGGACAGGCTGACGGTCTTTACTCCTTTACGGCGGAATGATTCCAAAGTCTCCTTCACGCCGCGATACAGGTGAAACCGCTTCTTCCGCTCGGCCGCGTAGACGAGGGCAGCCGGGGCCACGACCGTCTCCAGAAAATGGTCAAGATCGTCTCCGTGTTCCCGCCGCCAACGGGTCCAGATGGCCGACTGCTGGAGCGAGAAGGCGTATTCGGTCGTCTGGTAGCGCCCGTAAACCTTCTTCAGCGCTTCGGTGATGAACGGCCTCGGATACCCGGTCGTTCGCTCGACCGAATCCACCATCACCTTCAGCGACGGCACGATATACCCCGCCCAGTCCCAGAGCGTGTGATCAAGATCGGTGATGAGGAGTTTAGGAGGCATGGCTTGTGACGGGAGAATAGCCGGGCGGCTGACAGGATGTGTCAGTCATTTCTAGTGTCACAACCTGTCACCCGGATCGGCTAACCTTCTGCGAGTGATGAAATCCGGCCAGACCCGTCTCTCAAAGTCCCGTTACATGTACGGCCTTCAGTGCCCCTTGAGGCTCTGGTATCACGTCTATGAGCCGGAACTGGCGGAAGAGACCAGCGACGTTCAACAGGCGATTTTCGACACTGGCCACGAGGTCGGGATTGTGGCGCAGCGACGCTATCCGGGCGGCGTGCTGGTGGAGGCCGATCACACCCAGGCTGACCTTGCGCTGGAACAGACGGCGAAGCTGCTCAAGGACGCATCCGTCCCCGCGATCTTCGAAGCGGCCTTCATGTACGAAAACGTGCTCGTTCGGGCCGACATTATCGAACGGGTTGGCAAAGACCGGTGGAACCTGATCGAGGTGAAGTCGAGCACCCAGGTGAAGGCACAGTACGAAGACGATCTCGCGCTTCAATACTGGGTGCTGACGGGGGCGGGGCTTAGCGTCGAATCGGCCGGTGTCATGGTCCTGAGCCGGGACTACATCTACGATGGCAAGACGTTGAATCTCACGAAGCTCTTCGCCCTGAACGACCGGACAGAGGCCGCGAAGGCGAAGCAGCAGGAAGTCGCCGGGCATGTGGCCGAACTTCACGCGATGCTGGCAAAGGAGCGGCCTCCTGAGATTGCCACCGGTCCCCAGTGTCACGACCCGTACGAGTGTCCCTTTCTCGGCCACTGCACGAGGGACATCAAGCTTCCGGAGCATCCGGTGAGCGAACTGCCGAGGCTTCATCCGTCGGCGAAGGAAAAGCTCGCCGCGATCGGAGTCGCCGCGATTCATGAGGTACCGGACAGCTTCAAGCTGAACGAAATGCAGCGCCGGGTCGTTCAGGTGGTCCGGTCCGGGAGGCCGTGGAGTTCCGGAAAGCTTGCGGGACTGCTGAAAGGTCTGCCCGGTCCGGTGCACTATCTCGACTTCGAGACGTTCATGCCGGCGATCCCGCGCTTCGGCGGGACACGGCCTTACGGCCAGATCCCGTTCCAGTGGTCGATGCACGTGGAAAACAGCGGGGAGGGTCTCAGCCACCGGATGTTTCTGGCTACGGACGGCGGCGATCCGAGGGAAGCCCTGGCGGTGCATCTGGTGGAATCGGTCGAACCGGGCGGGGTCATCTGCACCTATTCGACGTTCGAAGCCCGGGTCATCGGCAACCTCGCGAAGGATGTTCCTACTCTCAGGAAGCCGCTTCTGAAAATGCTGGACCGGCTGTGGGACATGCTGCCGGTCATCCGTGAGCATTTCTACCATCCTGAATTTCACGGATCGTTTTCGATCAAGTCCGTGCTTCCGGCGCTCGTTCCGGAAATGACTTACGAGGGGATGGAGATATCCGACGGAATGCAGGCCGGTGCCGCGTTCATGGCGATGCTTGCGACCGGCGACCCGGACGAAAAGAAACGGATCGAGAAGGCGCTCCGCGACTACTGCGGGCAGGACACGCTCGCGATGGTGAAGCTCAGGGAACGGCTGATGGAGGGATAAAAACCTCAGCCTTGAGCGATAGCCAGCGCTTCCGCCTTCACCATCGCCTTCAGTTTCTTCGGCCCGATCACTTCCGCCGAACTTCCGAACGACAGAATCCATCCCACCAATTGATCGGTCACGGTGCAGTTCATCACGAGTTCCGTCTCGTCGCTGCTGATCTTCCGGAACTTCTGGGACGGATGCCATTCGTGCTCACGGGCGTAGGCGGCGGCGCTGCCGGTGAAGCGTAGGCGGATTTTCTCGGGCGTACCGCCCACGAACACGCCGAACGAATGGCGAAGATCTTTCCGTAGCTTCGCCGGATCAGGCGGTGTGAAAATCTTCTCCGTAACGATCACATCCCGGATGCGGGGGAGGGCGAACTCCAGACGGTGCCCCTTGGCCACATGATCGGCGAGAAGATACATGCGCCCGCCCGCCATGTTGGGACCGGCGATGAGAGCTACTGGCTGGACCTCGTGGGCGCGGACGCTGGCGCCGGGCTTCTCGTAATGGATGACGGCAATCCGGTTTCCGGCGAGCGCCCGGTGGAGAGCCTCCAGCACCGGCAGGTTGTCGAGCCGGGTCGGCTGCGTGAGTACCAGTGAACGGTCAAGGCCGTCGAACTGCTTTTTGAGCAGGGGCCCGGCGGTTTCTTCGATACGGTTGCGCACCCGCTTAAGCGCATTGGCATAAAGCTCATGACCCGAGCGGCGAAGAACTGTCTCGCCCAGGATGATCGAACCCACCTCCACCGCATCGAACCGGAGCCGCCACATGCGCTTCGTATCGTCATTGATCCGGTAACGTCGGCGCTCCCGCTTTTCGTGGGGTGGTGCGATCTGAACGATGCCGATCTTCACACAATCGTCGGCGTAGCGGCGCACGGTCCGCTCGTCCACGGAGGTCATGAGCCGGGCCAGTTCTTCGACGGTCGCACCGTCCGGGCCGGCCTCGTCCAGCTCCCGGAGCAGGTTCCAGATCCGCTCGAAGTAGTCTTCGCGAGACGCCTTGCGCATGGTCCGCCGTTTCGATGCCATAGCCGAAATCTATGCGGTTTCGGGAAACCGGGCAACGAAAACCGGTGACATATCCTGTCACGGAGACAGTCCAGACTACCCGGAGATGTTCCCGTCTTCATGGAAGGACAAGCGGGCGAGATGAGAACGGTACAACTTGATCGGTCTTTTCCGCACCTTCAGGCATTTCTGGTACTGATA
>CAZSFB010000148.1:0-6869 GCA_964606035.1 uncultured bacterium
TCCCAGTACGATAAGAGGGTCGAGTTTGTGTTCGTGGGCATGTTTAATATAGTCGCGGCAGGCGGCTGCTGTTGACGTCTGCTCTGGTAGGTCCAGAAAACCGATATCTCTCCTGGTTTCACGCCGGTTTCGCATCAAGGTCATCAGGTCGTTGGCACGATGCCCCCACTGACGATCATCCCCGTTTGGCAGACCAAGGCATCCCTTGGCGACATGGGGTTCGAAACAATACTTGTCATTCCAGTGGAGCCGGGACATAAGAATGATTCCTGCCGTTTTCCCAGTGATGGCAGCAGGTTATCCCTGTCTATGCCCCCCGGCAAATGACCAAAATCAGCCACAAGAGCATTCTATACGGACTCTTGCCCCTTTCTGTTGGATCGGTTATGCGGGGCGTCCTGTCCGCATTTAGCGGACGGCGCCAGGCTTTTGGCGGCTGCCAGGCAGCAGAAACTTCAGGGAGAATCCGGCAGTGGCACGCGCATGTGAACTTTGCGGCAAGGGTCCGACATTTGGCAATCAGGTTTCGCATTCGAACCGCAAGACCCGCAAAAAGTGGTCGGCAAACATCCAGACCATCCGGGCGAAAACCCCCGAAGGGGTGAAGCGTCTCCGGGTCTGTACCTCATGCATCCGGAGCGGCAAGGTAGTGAAGGCGCCGCGCGGCTATCGCGAAGGCCTCGTGAAAGGTGACAAGAAGGCCGCCTGATGGTGGCCTGAACCTTCACGCCTCTTCTTTGTCTTTGTCTGCTCGTTTTCTCATATTGTTCCCGGTCCCCACTCATGTCTGAACCGGTAGATTTCAGGAATAACCTGGTGGAGGCATGGCATGCGTATCGTGCCCATGCGGGTTCCCTTTCGTTGTTAGGTCTGGCAGCTATTGTCTGTCTGCCGACAGTCGTGTTGACTGGTCCAGGTATGTTGCTGCTAGCGGGATCGGCTCGTAAGGTTCGTGGCGGTCACCGGCCTGGAGTGGAAATGTTGCGAGAGGCATTCCGGGGCTTCCCGGACGACTATGTCGTGGGTTTGGCTTACGCCACGGCTGTAGCGGCGTTCATTCCAACTATTATCGGATGGTTGCTGGCAATGATTCTCCTTGGACCGGTTTTTATCCATCGAGCGGAGCACCGGGGTGCGGGGATACTCGAAGGATTTCGGATAGCGATCTCAACATGCCTCGAGCACCCTTCTGATACAGCTATTGCCGCGTTTAGTGTGATATCGCTGAATCTGATCGCCCTGTTTGCTGGCGGGATTGGTCTCTTGGTGACTCTGCCGATGAGCGCACTGGCACTTGTGCAACTGTGGGAACAGTGGAGTGGCCAGTCCGGGGGCAGTAGCGTAAGTGAAGTATATGACTTTCGTTCGAGCGTATAGCAAAGGTATTTGATTTGGTCTTAACAGAAAAGGGAAGCTGGTCGGCTTCCCTTTTCGTTTGGGGCTTCCGGATACCTCCGGTCAGACAGTACTGGGTTTCGGAGTGAATGCCTTATCGGGTACAAGAGCGATCATGTCGATTTCAACAAGTACGCCCTTTACCAGACCTTTCACCTCAACCGTGGAACGGGCAGGCGGATTGCCGGAGAAGTATTTCGCGTACTCTCCGTTCACCAGCTGGAAGTCCGCGAGATTGACGAGATAGAGCGTAGTCTTGACGACGTCTCCGAAGGAGCAGCCGCCCGCCGCTAGAACCGCTTCAAGGTTCTTCATGCACTGAACTGCCTGTTCGGCGGCGGTTTTCCCGACCACTTCTCCGGTCTCCGGGTCCAGAGGAATCGCACCACTGGTGAAGAGAAAGCCATTGGCTACTGTTCCTTGGGAATATGGGCCTACGGCAGCCGGGGCCTTCTTTGTGCTCAGAATCTGCTTGGACATTGACCTGGAACCTCCATGCCCGGATTCATTCGGAATCCGGGGACTGGTCTGCTAACAGGAGGGCCGGGTTTTCGCAAGCGTAACAGATCAGGCACTGGGTCTAAGTGATTGGTTCTTTGACCGGTGCGTCAGATCAATCCGGTGAATTTGCAGAACACCCTTGATGGCCTTCAGGTCTTTGGTGATCTGCTGAAGCTGGGTGAGATTCTGGACCTCAAGGTCGAACGTCGCCACCGCCTTCTTGTCCACTGTCGTGAACACTTCGCACCGGTTCACATTGACGCCGTGACCTGCGATGCTGTTGGAAAGCATGGCAAGCAGTCCCGGCCGGTCAGTGCATACCGCCTCGATTCGAACCGGTCGAGTCGGTTTTGCATTGTCGGCCCATTCCACGGCAATCCGGCGCTCCGGGATCATCTCGTAGACTCGCTCGCAATCAGCCTGATGTACCGTAATCCCTCTGCCCCGGGTGATGAACCCGACAATCTTGTCACCGGGAAGCGGCGAGCAGCACTTGGCGAAACGCACCAGAACGTCATCATAGCCCTGAACTCGAACACCGCGGGTTTTTTGTGCTGAAACATCTCCAGTGACACCCCGGAACGCCTTGAAAATCTTCTGCACGGGGCTTTCCGCCGGCTTCGCTGAAGTACGTTTTTCAGGTGGAAGCAGGTGTTCTATGACCTTGTGAGCCGCCACGGTGTCGTAGCTTACGGCGATTAGCAGCCTGTCGGAATCCCGGTAACCAAGCCGGTCGGCGACCCTGGCGATCTCGGCCTTGTCCATTGCGGCAATGGCGATATTGTGCTTCTGGAGTTCTCGCTCGACGATCTCGCGTCCAATTTCTATAGCGCGTGCGCGCTCTTCGGTGCGGAAATACTCCCGGAGCTTGGCTTTTGCCCGGGCTGTCTTTACGACTTTTAGCCAGTCTTTTGAGGGGCGATGGTGCTGGCGGGTCTGGATTGTAATGATGTCTCCATCCTTCAGGGTGGAATCCAGCGTCACAATGGCCCCATTCACCTTGGCCCCGGTGCACCGAAGCCCAACATCTGAATGGATGGAGAATGCGAAGTCGATGGGGGTCGCACCACGGGGAAGCATCCGGACATCACCCTTCGGGGTGAAAACGTAAACCTCGTCCGGGAAAAGATCGAATTTGAGCGACTCCATGAACTCGCCCGAATCTGAAATGTCCTTGCCGGCTTCAACCATGTTCCTGAGCCAAGCGAACTGGGATGCGTCCTTTGCAGCGGCTGAATTGCCACCTTCTTTGTACAACCAGTGTGCGGCCACGCCTTGCTCAGCCACCTGGTGCATCTGCTGGGTCCTGATCTGGATCTCTACAGGCTGACCGCCTGGCGTGATCAGTGTCGTATGGAGGGACTGGTACAAGTTGGGCTTAGGTAAGGCGATATAATCCTTGAGACGCCCCGGTACTGGTGTATAAAGCGAATGGACAATCCCGAGTGTCTCGTAACACTCCCGTACAGTGGTCACGATAGTCCGGATAGCAATGATGTCATAGATTTCATCAAGCTCCACACGGGATTCATCCATTTTTTTGAAAATTGAATAAAGATGCTTGGCGCGGCCGTATACTTCGGCACCAATTCCCTGTTCCTCCAGCTTTGCCTTGACCTGCTCGGCAACCTTGTTGACGACGGCTGATCTTTCGCGCTGTTTCTCTTCAACCCGCTTTTTCAGATCTTCGTAGGTCTCTGGCATCATGACCTTGAACGAAAGGTCTTCCAGTTCGGACTTCATGAACTGGATTCCAAGCCTGCTGGCAATAGGGGCATAAATGTCGATGGTTTCTTCGGCTACCCGGACCCGTTTTTCCGGTTTCAGGTAGTCGATCGTGCGCATATTGTGCAGGCGGTCACACAGCTTGACCAGAATGATCCGGATGTCCTTGCTCATGGCAAGGATCATCTTCCGGAAACTTTCCGCCTGACGCTCCTCCCGCGTTCTGAAGTGAACCTTGGAAAGTTTGGTCACACCATCAACCAGATAGGCGACCTCATCACCGAACATTTCCTTGAGCTCTTCGACAGTGGCCAAGGTGTCTTCGACGGTATCGTGGAGCAACCCGGTTGCAATCGTCGGGACATCAAAATGGAGATCGGCCAGCATGCCTGCCACTTCGACAGGGTGCGTGAGGTAGGGCTCACCGGAGGCCCGGACCTGACCACCATGGACTTTTGCGGAAAAAATATAGGCTCTCTGGAGTAGAGAAATATCCGCCTTCGGATGATAGGCCTGAACTTTCTCGACGATATCGTTAAAACGAAGCACCGCACCTTAACCCGCGCCCACCTGGCCGGGATTCTGCCTCCCGGTCCAGCTTGGGGAATGCAGGTGGGGGTATTATAAAACAGTTTGCAGCCCCGGACTATCACCTGCAGAGGGTGGACTTTTCGCCTTTATCCGGACTATTTCCGGGAGGTTGCCAGGATTTGATCGGTCCGGTTGGTCGACCGGCAGGAGCCAAGGCCTGGAGTGGACGGATACTGATGATTTCGCCGGTTGGTTATTTCCTGCTTGTCAGCTTCATCGGAGGGTTTATCGCCGGTGTGCTTGTGGCCCGCTGGTGGGGTGACGAGGAGTCTGGGATTTCAGATGATGTGCTGGATGCTCCCGGATCGATGGCTGATGCTGAATCTGGAAAACAGATGCCCCACGTTTCCAAGCCGTCAAGGCGGCGCACTGGAAGTGTTAAGCGGTCACCAGGCATTACTGTTCTGGAGGGCGAAATCCCCTTTGATGAAATCACCTCGCCGGGTCCACTTCTGACGGCGGGGGATCGCGACCGGCTGATCGACTGGATGCGCGAGGCTGAAGAGACCCTGAAAACTTCTGGCAGCATCAATAAGGCTTGGTCCTCTGGCGGGATGCTGCAGATCAAGTCATGGCTGGCAAGTTCCCACAAGAAGCCTGTGGAGGCGCTGGATGTACTCGAGCGGTTCCGGCAGGTGTTGATGGAGGGACTTATCCATTCGGCAGAGTTAACCGGACCGATTCTCGTCAAGCTGCGTGAGAATTCAGGGGTATCTCCGGACCAGAACCTGATTGAGGACAAGCTTGCCGGTCTTCGTGAAGAAACAGCACACAAACTTGCTGAAATCCGCGCGAGCGGTATGGCAATCCCTGTGTCTCCACAGAACGAGTTCTGGTTTACCTGAGACCGCTGGTCCAAAGATATCCGGTGAATTTAGAATTACGACTGGGCCAGAAATGGCTTTATGACATCCAGGATCTGGTCAACCGTGGCTGGTTTCCGGATAAAGGCATTGGCTCCATTTTTCCGGGCTTCAGCTTCTACGTCCGCACCCGTATAGACCACAACTGGAATATCTGCTCCCCAAGGGCTATTCCGCATAAGCAGAAGTCCCTCGGCTCCAGTGCGGCCTTTCAGATGATGATCCATGATCACAAGGCCGGGCCGATCCTGGCGGATCGCCAGCATGGCATCGCCGAGCTTGTCAAAAACCTTGATGTTGGCACCCGGAATAGCACGAACAACGGCTTTGATATAAGCGGCCGTCATCGCATCGTCTTCACATGCGATAATGAGTTTCCGGTTCCGGGCCGGAAGATTGGGCAAATTTTCCTGTGACATTCGATCACCGCACAGTGGCGGCCCCCGCGTTTCGACTTTCCTAAAAGAGTGTCCAAACGATCCGGTGATTCATAATGGAATGCAGATTTCGTGTCAACGAAAAAGTGCGCCGGATCACGCTTAACAAATGGTGGCAACGTTAACTCGGCGTATATGGCTGATTCTAGAACCGATAACCGCCTGTATTATCAATATGTTAAGTTAGTCCTGTGAGCTATTAGACCGAATCTTCCGAATTCCGATAGCATACTCAATGTTAGAAAGAATCCCCCGCAACAGGTTGATTTCGCCCTTTTCGAGTTGAGCCCTGCCATATAGACGGCGGAGCCGGGTGAACACGCTCTCCGGATTATCCCGGGGTAGAAAGTTGATTTCCTCCAGAACCCGGCGGAAATGTTGCATGAAGCCATCTAGATCGGCCCCCGTGGCCCATTCCGTATCATCAGGGACAGGGGGGTAGTGTCGGTCTTTCTCAAGCTGAAGAATGGTCGCAGTGACCATGACGGCTTGGGCCAGGTTGATAGATGGAAACTCGCTACCGGTAGGAAGGTATGCGGCCACATTGCAGCGGGCGATTTCGTCATTGGTCAGCCCGTGCGACTCAGATCCAAAAACGATTGCAACTCGTCCCCTTTGAGTAGTTTGGGCTATTTTGGGGAGAACCTCCGCGAACGGGCAAATTTCAATGGTGCGTCGGTAGGCGGCGGTCAGAGCTACGGAATATTCGAAATCGGCAATCGCTTCAGGAAGATTTGCATAAATCCGTGCGTTTTTCAGAACGTCATAACTTGCTACAGCCATTGCCCGGGCCTGCGGCCCCCGCCAGTCGCGGGGCGGGTCTGTCAGTCTGAGCGATGTGAGTCCCATGTTCTTCATGGCTCGTGCACACTGTCCGATATTCCCCGCATACATGGGGCGGACCAGGACCGTCTCTATTTTTGAAAGGTCAAGTTGGGGGGCATGTATGGAGGCTTCTGTCATGAGCTCTGTTAACCTTAGGAAGAAGGACGTTTCAGCCGTAAAGCCCATGGCAGCTAAAGCCCGAACAAGCAAGAAGTCGCCGGCTGTACGCAGAAGACCGCCGATACATGGTCCTGTGACACGCCGAAAGGTCCAGCTCCGGCAAATACAGGACCATTTATGGAACCATTTTGGCCCGCTTGGATGGTGGCCGGGAGAGACCCCATTTGAGGTTGTCGTTGGTGCAGTGCTGACCCAGAACACCTCATGGAAAAACGTCGAGAAGGCCATTGCAAACCTGAAGGCTGCCGGGGTGATGGAGCTCCAGGGAATTGACCAGATGGCTGTTTCAGAACTGGCGAAACTGCTGGTGCCTGCCGGGTATTTCAATGTCAAAACCAGAAGGCTGAAAGCC
>CAZSFB010000149.1:0-6840 GCA_964606035.1 uncultured bacterium
GCCTGGATGATGGCGCTGTATTGCGGAATGGTGAACAGGGTGGGCGCCTCACTGCCGTCGGAAGGTTTGGGTCCCTTGATCTCGATGAGCTTGCCGATGGCGGCCGCCGTCATGCCCGGACCCTGGAGCGCACTGAGTGCATTCCCAGCACCGGTTCCGCCGGTCGTGGCACCGCCTGAATTGAGCAATCCGACCCCGGACGGAGTGGCCGTCTGCTGCTGGAGAAACACGTTGCCGTCCTTCGGGCCGTCACCACCGCCCGCCCAACCCACTCCGAAGAGGTCGGAGTCGGTCACGGTCACTTCAAAGATGGCGGCTTCGACGTAAACCTGGGGCCTGGCAACATCGAGTCGCTCTATGACTTTGCGGATCGTGTCGTAGTCCCGGCGGGTTGATGTGATCAGCAGGGAGTTGGTCGGAACATCGGCGACAATGCGGATCTGATCCTCGAAATTGAGAGGGTTGTTTGCTTGCCCGCTCTGTGGTGTAAGTCCAGGCTGCTGGGCAAGTCCGCCAGTCCCTGCCCGCTGAAGCTGGCTGAGCTGTTGGGCTGCCTGCTGCTGGCTGCTTCGGGCCAGGCTGCTGCCGCCCGTGCCACTACGCGTGGACCGGTTCGTGAGGCCGGTCGCGGACGTAGATGACGAACTTCGGGTGCTCCGGCTGAGCGAACCGCCAGTACTGCCAGCCTGTCCGCCAGTGACAAGTCCGGTAAGTGTCGCGGATAGCTCTGTAGCATCCGCATGTTTCAGCTTGTGGACGAAGATCGACAGTGTATTCGATGCCGTTTCTTCGGTGGCAGGCACGTCAAGGCGCGCAAGGAGCTTCTTGATCTCCTCAATCACCTTTTTGCTGGCCACGACAATCAGCGAATTGGTTCGCATATCGGGAATGATCTTGTAGTCCGTGGTGCTGATGCTCGCCGGTGAACCGCCCGCGGCGGCCGCTGCGGCGGCCGGTGCGGCTTTCGCCGCGGACCTGCCCGGCCCGCCGCTGAATATCTGGGTCAACTGGGAAGCAAGCTCGTCGGCTCCGGCGTTTTTGACCCTGATGATCTCGACGACTTCCTCGGTGGAAGGGGTGTCAAGCTCCTCAAGGATCCGTAGGACATGATTGATGTTGTTCGAGGTCTCCGTGATGATGAGGAGGTTGGTCGGACCGTAGGAGACCAAGTCTCCGTCCTTGGTGACAAACGGCCGGATTATATTCTTCATCTCCTCGACATTGGTATGCTGGAGCGGGAAGAGGCGCGTGACGAACGACTCGCTGGTCGAACCGGGCGTCATCCGGTCGGTCCTGTACGTGGGTATTGGTAGCGAAATGGAATCCTTCTTCGTGACGATCCGGTTGATCGACTTGCCAGGAACGATGGTATAACCCGCCTGCGACAGGATCGTTTCGAACACCCTCCAGCCTTCGTCGAGCGTCAGCTTGCGTGGTGAGATGACGGTCACTTTCGAATCCTTGAACCCCTCCGGGAGCAAGAAGTTCCGGTTTGTGAGTTTTGCAAAGTTCTTGATAAGGGCCTTGAGTTCCACCTCACCGCTGAAATTGAAATCGATGGCTTCCTCTTCCACAGCTGTGGGCGGGGCCGCATGGGCGGGATGGAGCCCATAGGCCCAGGGAAGGGCGGCGAACGCCACTGCAGTCGCGGCCGCGAGCGTCCGATGTCTTGCTGCTTCTGGATGCCGCCATCCGGTCTTGTGCCTGTGGAGCTTCGCCATGTTAATGTTACCTGACCTCGTAAGTGTGTTGCCGCGGAGTCTTTTGCCGGCGCAGATTTATCTCGAACTTGGGCAGGTTCCGCAGTTCCTGGAAAAGCTGAATACCCTTTTCAGCCTTGTCGAGCGGTGCGCCATTGATGGATTCGATAATGTCACCATTCCGCATACCCAGCCGCTGAAAGATACTGTTGGGCTTGATGGCGAAGATCTTGAAACCATCCACCTTGCCCTGGGAATAGTTCGGGATCACCCGTGCCTGGGTGATCAGTTGGTCAAGGTTCTGAAGCTGGGCCTCAAGTTCGGCCTTGTCGACGATGTATTTGCCATCGCCTTCTTCCTTGACGAAACCCTCGGAAGGGCCTCCAACCACCGGCTCGCCAACGGGTTCGGTTGGCGCGACAGCCCTTGACGGAAGAGGAGATGCGGAGGCTTCCGGATCATAGAGCTGGATTTCCTGCAGTTCGTTTCCGCTCCGGAGCCGGACGAGAGCCCGCTCAACGTTGTCCACTACCCACCCTTCATAAACGACGTCCCCGATCCGGAAGACATCTGATTCGTTCCTGGGCACAATGAAGAATGTCGCCAGTGCGCGCTTGCGAGATATGATCGTGCCGGTAAGACGCACCTTGTTCAGCAGGTCGCTGGTGGCGACGGCCGGAACCTCGCTGGTGGATGTCGGCTTGGGTGCGGAGTTGAAAATATTGCGTTCGACAACAATATCATAGGTGGCTCTCGCCCCGGTGGCACTCGTGCCGATCTTCGACAGAGAACTGCTCGACGGGGATGAAGTAACCATTTCGATGGCAGGCATCGGCAATTTGCTATCGATGATGGTCACGATGATTCCCGCAAGCATCCGTGCGATAAGAGCGATCATCAGCAGGTTCAGAACCCAGTGAAATCGCAGGAGGGCTAGGCGGGTGCGTTCAAGAAGCAGGTCCATGGACAGCCGTGTGTATGCTCTTTCCAATTGCATTCCGGAGGGAGAGCGGCTCAATCCGGGTAAAGTAGTTTACTTTACTTTTGGTTCCACCTTGAAAGAAAATCACTTGCTGTGTCAAGCAGATAGCTAGTCAGGGGCAATTAAAAACCCCTAATCATTTCAACCCTATGCGGTGTTCTACTCCCTGATTGATTTCTTGACCCAGTTGGCTGGGAATGGGTACAATTTCGACAAGTTCAGGTTCCACGGGAAAGCCTGCTTTGGAGGCTGTTTGGGAACTTTTCCCGGCAGCTGGTTTTCCGTGGAACTTGGTTGAGGGTATGGATCATGAAGTTCTCGGCTTATTTGAGAACCCTGCGAAAACGGGGGGGGCTGACCCAGGAAGACTTGGCCAGGGCTCTTGATGTCTCGAACGCCTATATTCATCAGCTTGAAACCGGAAAAATTGATGCTCCGACTGAGGAGCGATGTCGTCAGCTTGCCCATGTACTGGGAGTGACGGCGGACGAAATATGGGATGTCGCCCGTCGGGAGCGACTGATCCGGTTCGTCCGGCGTGAAGGCATAGACCCTGACGAAGTTGTTCCAGAGGGGGCGGTTGAGGCAGAACCGGCGGTGTTGTCACCAATTTCGGCTCATGAGCGCGCCCTCGTGGAACTGGTCCGGCGGATGGATGAGCAGACCCGGCGGCATTTCAACGATACGGTTTTCATGCTGCTCCGGTTTTCCGACGATGCCGAGGTGCGCGAACACCTGCGTGAATACCTTGGAGAAACCGCATCTTGAACCTTCAACGGCCACTGCTGAACGCCCGGACCCTTTCCGTCATCATGATGGAGATATTCCTGCTGGCAGGTGTTCTTCTGGGGCTTTCATACCAGATGCGTGGCGAGATCGACAGCCTGATACGGGCGAATCGGGCATCAGCCGAACTGATTGCACGGGTCGTGTCAAAGTATTTCACTGAAGTGGAACGGCGCGGCGGTGAATACAACCCTGCGGAGTTAAAACGGCGTCTGGATTCAGAACTCGGTTACCGTAAGCTCATTGCAGACTCGCGACTGGCGCCTCAGTATTCGATACACCGCATCTCGGACGAGCAACGCGGTCCGGTAAGGGCCGATATCCTGCGCGCAACGGAGGCAGGGCGGGGATGGGCGGTGACTGATCGTGAAGGTGTCATCACGGTGACCCAGCTGTTCCAGCTTGAAGGCGCAACAGTGGACTACGGCGCTGTGGTGGTGCCGATGTCCCGCCGGGCCGTTTACTCGGACCTGTTTCAGCGGAACCAGGCGCTATACCTGTCAGTCGGTTTCATGTACCTTGCACAGGTACTACTGGCGTTTCTTGTGCTGAGGACACCACGCTCGGACGGTGACATCCTGTTTGAAAAGGGCTATCTCCGGGAGCGGGCGCTTGGGGCGCTGAAGCTCCAGCGCAAGATTCTGGACGGAATCATTGAGGATCACGAGAAGTTTTACTCGGATGCTCCTCCGGATTCTGGATCGCCGGCGAAACCGAGGGCTGCGGACGACGACGGAAAGGTTCTCTCCATTGCGGATGCAAAACGTAAGAAGGATTCTTAACGCCACGGCTGTCGTGATGGCGGTTCTGGCTGCTTCTGCCTGCGCGGAAGCCCAGAACGGGCCACAACTGGCCGGTCCGGTGATGGAAGCACGAATCAACGGCGGTCCGACGGTGCTCTCCGGTACGGTTATCAATGAAGGAGACAGCCCGGCGACAGTCGTTTCCGTGACCTTCGTGGTGATTGATGGTGCGGGCAGGCGTACAGTCGCGACCTATGTGATGAACGACGGCGCACCGCTCGCCGCAGGGGATACGGCCGACTTCAGCCTGGAGTTTGACGGTGCCGTCGAGCAGATCCGCTATTCGATCGGCTACGGCGACCAGTCGGGACCAATGCTGGTACTGAGATAACCACCTGCCATTTCTGGTTCCGGGGTTTCAGCCTCCGGGCGGGTGCCCGCAGTAGAGGACCCGGCCGGGCCCTGAGTGCATGTGCCGGAACGGGAGTCCGATGCGAAAGAGAATGTTCGAACTGACGGCGGTGACGGTGGCCACAATACTGTGGGCTGCGGCTTCCGTTGCCGGTGCTCAGGCAAATCCCGCATTGCAACCTGCCAAGGCACCGACAGCGGCATCTGTGGCGCGGATGATCGAACATGAGCTGAACGACCGTTGGGATCCGGTCAGTGCGCGCAGCATCTTTGCTGCCTTGGGACCATCAGCATTTAACCCGGTCCAGTCAGCCTATTTCGAGAGCCGGATACTTTTCTTTGAAGGGCACTATGCACTTGCGCTGGAATCTGTGAAGAAGGCGCAGGGGCTGGTGAAGAACCCTGAGCTGGCCGGCGTGGACCCGGATCAGCTCCAGGAGCACCGGCGGTTTGTTGAGGCAACGATTGGGGCGACCCGCGGGTTCGAGTTCCGGGAGTCGGAACATTTTATTGTCGGCTTTGCGCCGGGCCGGGATGAGTTGATCGCCAATGACACGCTGAATACCCTGGAACTCCAGTATACCGCCCTTAACAAGGCCATCGGTACGTCATTCCCGCATAAGATCCGGGTGGAAATCCTCCCCACACCGTCGGCCTTTATTGATGCGAGTGGCATACCCCGCAGTGCTATTGAGACGACGAACACGATTGCGCTCTGCAAATATAACAAGTTGCTTTTCACGTCGCCCGGCGCAACGGCTCGGGGTTATGACTGGCGTGACACGGCGTCGCATGAGCTTACCCACATGTTCGTGTTCCGCCGTACCAACAATGGCGCACCGGTATGGTTCCACGAGGGAACGGCGAAGTACCTGGAGAATCTCTGGCGGGGCACCCGTGGCGGTCTGTCCGCGTCACAGGAGACGCTTTTTGTCAATGCGCTAAGGAAGGACAAGCTGGTCCCAATCTCGAGGATGCATCCGTCGTTCGCGTATCTCGACTCCAACCGGGAGAGTTCCCTGGCGTTTACGCAGGTCGCCCTGATACTCGAATACATTGTCGAGGATCTCGGCAATGGGACCTACTCGGTGTTGAACCGGATCCTCGATTCGATGGAGAAAGGCGCCCATTACGAACAGGCAATCGAGTTCGGTACCGGCCGCTCCTTCAAGGAGTTTTTCAGCAACTGGACGACCTACGCGAAGGGACGGCAGTTCCGTATCGTGAGTGTCGCCCACGTGGCAAAGGTCAGACTCGTGGATCCGGGCCAGAAGGTGGAACCGGAAGATGAGGATGAGGAACTGGATTCATCACTCCCCAAAGAAGTGAAGGATTTTGTCAGGCTTGGAGACCTGCTGCGGGCGCGCGGGCACAGCCTCGCTGCCCGGATCGAGTATGGGAAGGCACTTGACAAGTCACCTCATTCACCGGTCTTTGTAAGCAAGTTTGCCGCGGCGTCCATCGATGCGGGGGTGATGGAAGGGGTTCCTGAGCGGATCGATAAATCACTGGAAATATACCCGGAATACGTCACGCTGTACCAGCGGCAGGGTGACTACTATTTTGTCCGCAAGGAGTGGGAAAAGGCCGAGAAAGCCTACCTGAAGGCACTCGAATACAATCCGTTCCATCTGCCGGTGCGGGTGCGGCTGGTAGGTGTTTATGAACATCTACAGCGGTCGGATGCGCGCGACGCCCAGATCGAGGCACTGAAACTGCTGAAAAACTCCTGACAGGTTTCTGTTCAGGCGAAGGGAACCGGGCAAATGTCCGGCATGTGAGAGAAAGATGTCCGATGAACTGACCAATGACCCTGCGGGATCCCCGGTAATGCCTCCGGCCCCGGCCGCTGATGATGTTGAAATCGCCCGCAATGTGGCTGCGCTCCGGAGCCGGGTGCTGGACGAGGTTCACAAGGTGATTGTCGGCCAGGATGCCACAATCGAGCTCCTGCTGACGGCGCTGCTGGCCCGCGGTCATGGGTTATTTGTGGGAGTGCCAGGACTGGCGAAGACGTTGCTCATCCAGTCGCTGGCGCAGGCCATGTCGCTGGATTTCAACCGGATCCAGTTCACTCCGGATCTGATGCCGGGTGACGTCACCGGCACCGAGGTGCTCGAGGAGGACCGCTCCACCGGCATGCGCCATTTCCGGTTTATCCGGGGACCCGTTTTTACGAATATCCTCCTTGCCCACGAGATCAACCGGACCTCGCCGA
>CAZSFB010000150.1:0-6784 GCA_964606035.1 uncultured bacterium
CATGAATGTGGCGGTAGCAGCAAGACTCGCAGGCTGGAGGCGGGCACAGCCATTAAGACCATGCCCGGAGGTGCATCCACCCGCCATGCGGGTTCCAAACCCCACCAGCACCCCACCAAGGAACAAAATCCCGGCCGCACGAACCCCCGTGCCGAAATAGATTTCGAACTCCGGTCCAAGTGTCCAGGTGGGGGACCAGCCACCCTTAAGAATCGACGACAACAGCCCGCCAGCGAAAACCGCTGTCATGAAAACCACTATTTCTGGAAGCGGAAGCCGCCGGAGCGTTCCGGCGACCGGGACCTCACCACAGTCAGCGCCTGGCTGTCCACCGGCTCCGGCCATTTGGGCAGCCCTGTCCCCAAACTGTGCCAGGGTGGCGGCTATCAGAGCCTTTTCCAAGTCAGAGGGAGCCTCCTCCATAACCTCCGCGCTCCGGTCCTGCGCGACACTTTCCTTCCAGAAAATCAGACGGGAGATGAGACCCGATGCGCCCAGAGGCAACCCTGTCACAAGAAGATAACCAAGACCGACGGTTGCGAGTAAGAGTGCACCGGCAAACCAGGGAAGATATTCATTCATAGGGGAGTCTTAGAGCTTGTTCCCTTTCCTGATCAAGGAGATGGTCTCTCCATTGGGAAGCATGTCGTCCGGGACGGCTTCACCGCGAAGGGACTTCTGATAGCGAGTACACCTTTCGTAGTCCCGTTCACAGTATTCGAGCTTCCAGATATTGAGCAGTGACTGGTATTTGAATAGCGGGAAAAGGGCGCAATTTCCGGCATGTGGGCACTGTTTCGGCTCGCCCATGGAGACTCCCTCCCGATAATCCCTGATATGGCTCTTCTTTCATGCTACCCCAAAAGTTCGAGACTTCAAATTTCCACCTTCACAGTCATCTCTCCATTGCCGGTAGAAACCGCTGGCCAAGCAGAATTCCGATCCGGCCAGCGTGTCCGACTTTCAGGCAGTAAGATGCTGAAATTTATGGCAGTAGGCAGGATTTCTGTCCACTGGATTGCCATTTTCTGGAACAATCTGAATCAGAATCCATAAAATCCATCTTTCCCGGACTGTCCAGACCGGCGAAGCCCATATTGCTCCGGTTCTTGCTTTACCTGTTGTGGAAGACCGGCTGCATGGATGCGGGTGACGATCCCGAAACACGCCATTCCACTGAACCACTGGCCGAGCAAGCGAGGGGCGCCCATGGCGAGAATCGAGCGGGGTCACCTGCATGACAGCTGACAGGGCGCGGGCCCCTTGTTCAGATACAGGTCTGACAGACAACTATGAGATCGGGCCGTTTTTCGACGAGATGTTCGAAGCGCCAGGTAAACCGCGCGCCCACTACCGGGCACTCTTTTCACAACTGTCCGGACTCAGTGCAGAAAATCTTAATGAACTCCGCCGCACCGCGGACCAGTCATTCCTGAACCAGGGAATCACCTTTACAGTCTACAGCCAGCATGAGGGGATCGAACGAATCTTCCCGTTTGATCTCATCCCCCGGATCATTCCACGCGCCGATTGGGACGTGATCGAGCGGGGGCTTGCCCAGCGGGTATTGGCCCTGAATGCCTTCCTCAAGGATATCTATGGCCCCCAGCGGATCATCCGGGAGAAACGGATTCCGGCCGAACTGGTATTTGCAGCTCTGCATCTCCGCCGGGAGATGGTGGGCATGGAGGTGCCGAACGGCATCTATACCCACATCACCGGCACGGACATCATCCGTGACGACGACGGTGACTACTATGTCCTCGAAGACAATCTCCGGTCACCATCGGGCGTAAGCTACATGCTCGAAAACCGGAGGGCCACCAAGCATACCTTCCCCAAGCTGTTTGACCGCTACGGTGTGCTGCCAATCCAGCATTATCCGCAGGAACTCCTGAATACGCTGCGGTCAGTGGCGCCGTGGGGAAATCCAGAACCGACGGTCGTGCTGCTGACCCCCGGTATCTATAACTCCGCGTACTTTGAGCACTCCTTCCTTGCCAGGCAGATGGGTATCGAAATTGTCGAGGGAAGGGACCTGTTGGTGCATAACAGCCGCGTCTACATGCGGACCACTCACGGCCTCAAGCAGGTGGACGTGATCTACCGGCGAATTGATGACGATTTCCTGGATCCAGTGGCTTTCCGCACCGACTCGACCCTGGGTGTACCCGGACTTCTCAATGCATACCGCATGGGGAACGTCACCCTCGCCAATGCACTCGGTACAGGCGTGGCTGATGACAAGGCAGTCTACGCCTATGTGCCGGACATGATCCGGTTCTATCTGTCGGAAGAACCCGTTCTGAAAAACGTGCCAACCTATCTCGGCGTCCGTACCGACGACCAGAGCTACATGATCGAAAAGGCACCCGAACTCGTCATCAAGTCTGTCAATGAAAGCGGCGGTTACGGGATGCTCATTGGACCCGCGGCCAGCCAGTCCGAGATCGAACAGTTCAGGGACCTGATCCGTGCAAAGCCCCGGAACTTCATCGCCCAGCCCGTTATATCCCTTTCCCGCCATCCGGCCTACTGCGAAAATGAGCTGCGCGGCTGCCATGTGGACCTGCGGCCGTATGTACTTTACGGCTCGAAAATCTCGATCGTTCCCGGCGGGCTTACACGGGTTGCGCTGCGGAAAGGCTCGCTGGTGGTGAACTCGTCACAGGGCGGCGGAAGCAAGGACACCTGGGTACTGAGGAAGTAACGGATGCTGTCACGGGTTGCCGAATCACTGTTCTGGATGTCCCGCTATATTGAGCGCGCGGAGGACATGACCCGGCTTCTTGCCGTTAATTTCCATGCGGCGCTTGATACCGGTGATACCGACTCGTCCTCTGCCTGGAGATCTCTCGTCACTTGCTGTGCTTCCGAGGACGTTTTCCGGTCCCAGTATGGTGAATTCAATGGCCCCGCCGCTGGCGAATTCATCCTGTGGAATTCGCGGAACGTTAACTCTGTTTATGCCTGTATCATCCGGGCCAGGGAAAATGCCCGCAGTGTCCGGGAAAAGATCAGCAGCGAACTGTGGGAGGCGATCAACCGGCTGTATTTCCTGCTCAAGGATGCCAACCGGGAATCAGCTATCCGTGCCCCACAGGATCTCTATTTCAGGGTTTCGTCCGGATCCCAGATGTTCCAGGGGATCACGAATGCCACCCTTCCCCACGGGGAGCCCTACGAATTCATCCAGCTCGGAAAGTTTATCGAACGTGCCGAATGGACTGTCCGCAACCTCGACATGAATGCCCAGGCCATTTCACTTCCGCGGACAGGCTCGTCCGAGAGTATCACGAGGCTCACCTCGCTGCTCGCATCCGTGAATGCATACGAGGCATTCCGGCAGTACTCAACCCAGCTCCAGGGATGGCGCGCGGTGGATTTCCTGCTACTGAACCGGATGTTCCCCCGGTCGGTGGCTTACTCCATCGACCGGTGCCACAAGGCCGTCACTGCGATCTCGGCATGGGGTTATGAAAATCCTGGCGCGGAGAAACTCCCCGGCAGGATATTCGGCCGCCTGAACGCGGAACTCCAGTATCTGGAGCTTGACGACATCCTCGGAAAATTCCTGAGCCGCTATCTCCAGCATTTACTCTGGGACATTAACCTGGCTGGCGAAGAAATCAGCCGCACCTATTTCAATACCCAGGCCACAGTGCCTGAAGCACGGGTCGTCCAGATACACGACCAGCAGTAGCCGTACCGGGAGGTTCCAGTGGATATGCGTTTACGGGTCGAGCACAAAACCACCTTTACTTATGATTTCCTGGTCAATGAGGCCTACACCGAGTTGCGCCTCAAGCCTTCCAGCACCGGCGGTCAGCACTGTGTGAGTTTCAACCTTAGCGCAAATCCGAGAGGAGAGATGTCGGATTACCGGGACCGGTTCGGAAACGTCGTCCAGTATTTCAACGTGCTGCCCGCTCACCAGCAGCTCACCGTCATCGCCGAGAGCGAGATATTCACGGCCGACCGGTATGCCGACGACACCAGGGAACTTCTGCCGCTGGACGAGTTCGACTACCTCCAGCCGACCCGTTACACCCCTGTCACCGAGGAAATATTACGCTTTGCCAAAAGCCACCAGGTGAAAAGCGACACCGAAGCGACGGTGGATCATCTGACCGCACAGATTTTCAGGAATTTCACCTATGAGATCGGCGCCACGACGGTTCACACCACCGCTGACCAGGTTCTCGCCATGGGCCGGGGCGTCTGCCAGGATTTTGCCCACCTTCTCATCGCCTGCTGCCGGGCGCTTGGATATCCGGGACGCTATGTCAGCGGCTATCTGTACGACCCTGCCCGGAACGAGGCCGGAGAAGCATCACATGCCTGGGCAGATATCTTTGTCCCGGACCGTGGGTGGATTTCCGTGGATCCCACCCACAGCCGCCGGCAGGACGCCCACTATGTGCGAGTTGCGGTCGGCAGGGATTACGCCGACATTCCGCCCACCCGGGGAATCTACAAGGGAGCAGCGAAGGAAAAGCTTAAGGTCGAGGTCCACGTTCAGTCGCTATGAAACCGCTGTCCGTCCGGTTCAAACCAGTCCACGGTCCACCACCGATTTCAGTTCATCGAACAGTGCGCGAGTGCTCTGGTAACGGTCTTCCTTCTTCTTGGCCATCGCCTTCCGGATGACCTCGTCAAGCGCCGGAGGTACCTTCGGGTTCAGTGATGAGGCCGCAGGTGGCGGCGTATGCATATGGTGATAGGCAACGTCACCGTCCTTGAATGGCACTCGTCCGGTAAGCAGTTCGAACAGCATCACGCCGGTGGAGTATATGTCAGTCCGGAAATCCACTCCCTCGCCGAGGGTCTGCTCCGGGCTCATGTAGTAAGGGGTCCCCGCCACCATCGTCTGCTGCTGCTGGACTTCGCTCACCACCTTGGCAAGGCCGAAATCCATGATCTTTACCTGCCGGTCCTTTGTCCACATGATGTTGGACGGCTTGATGTCCCGGTGGATCACCTTGCGTCCATGGGCATATTCAAGTGCCTTGCAGACCTGCCCGGAAATGAGCATCGCCACCTTCACCGGGAACACCTTCTCCCGGTTCAGTACTTCCTTCAGGGTCTGGCCATCTACGTATTCCATTGCAATATAGTTTTCGCCGCCATCTTCACCCATGTCATAGATCGTGACGATGTTGGGATGATTCATGGCAGCAGCAGCCTTTGCCTCGCGGAAAAATGCCTCAAGGGCCTGCGGGTGGTTCTTGAAGTGGGGCGGCAGGACCTTCAGCGCAACGATCCGGTCCAGCATCGTGTCGTAAGCCTTGTAGACAATGCCCATGCCACCCCGGCCCAGTTCTCCCTCGATCCGGTAACGCCGTGGTTTCGCTGCCTGTGGAGCCTCGAACATGGTTTCGGCAAACTGGTCTGCCGCCGTGCGACGGCCAGACGATACGCGGCCGGAACTCGCGTCAAGCTGCCTCTTGAGCGACTGGAGCCGCTGTTGCGTATCCTTGAATACGTAGTCCTTGACCAGCACCCGTTCGAAAAGACCAACGGCAGCGCTCAGGTTTCCCTCACGCTCGTGGCAGGCGGCCATCTGGTAGAACACCTCAATATTGTCGCTGGTGACATCGTCATTGCCGACGGCCAGCTGGTAGTTCTTGATGGCGAGCGAGAACATTCCCTTCTCGCGAAAAATATCACCTAGCGCGGCCTTGCCCCGCCTGAAGTCCGGATTCCCATTCCCGATCTCCTGGAGCAGCTTGATCGCTTCCTCCAGCATCCCCCGGCGGATGTAGAGTTCTGCGGCACGGTAACGGTCCCCCGCACTCTCGAACATTTTGGTCGCACGGGTGAGATCCTTCGCGAGGACGTACTGTGCCGCCGCCCTCGCATGGATACCGGCCTTTTCAAATGCCAGCGCAGCCCGGGCAGCCTCACCCGCCGCCTCATACAACGCCCCGGCCTGATCAAATCGCCCGGCGGTTTCGTACGTTCGGGCCGCATTCAGCGGATCACCAAGCTCCTCGTATAACGCACCGGCTCGTTCAGACTGACCTGCACGTTCGTAGTATCCGATGGCCTCAAGTTTCTGACCCTTGCTGAGGGCGAGATCGCCACGAAGCTCGTCCGCTCGCCGGTTTTCACCGGCAGCTTCAAGCATCTGGGCCGCTTCCACAAGCTTTCCACCCCGGACCAGATAGTCCGCCGCGCGGGACACATCCCCTGCCTGCTTGAGGATCTCGGCCACATCGGAATAAAGCCCGGCTTCTTCCAGAAAAATCACCGCCTGATCCAGCTGGCCGGCCGCTGCACGCATCCGCCCGGAGAGCCTTGCCAGTCCGATCACAGGCGTTGAGCGCTGGAGAATCTGATCACCGCTGAACCGCTTCGCTTCAGCCTGATACGCATTGCGGAATGCCTCGGCCGCCCGTTCAGGTTCGCCGCATTCGGCGTATATCCACCCAGCCATCCGGTACAGGCCCAGTTTTTCAAAAATCTGTGCGGCCGCCACGTGCTTTCCGGCACTCTGAAGCACCCTCGCCTGCTCGGCAGGCTTGTGAGCCTTCTCGTAACAGCGGGCGGCATCGTTCCATGCCTTGGCATGACGGTACAGATCCCCGGCGAACGACCACTCCTCCAGATTCTCCCGGATCTTCGCGGCACCGGCAGGATCCCCGGTTCGGGCGAGAAGCAGCGCGGCTTCACCCTGCTCGCTGGCGGCAAGATAGTTCCTGACTGCTTCACGGACCTCTCCGGCCCGGGCAAACAGTTCGCCAGCCATCTTGTGCTCGCCGCGCTTCGATGCCTTTCGGGC
>CAZSFB010000151.1:0-2399 GCA_964606035.1 uncultured bacterium
GCCCGCATTGTTCAGGATCGCAAGCGTCACCACTGTCGTATTGTCAGTGATGACCACGTTGTTCGAGGCGTCACGCACCGCTACGGTCACGTTCATGGTGTCGTCCGCGGTCTGGTTCACCGGCTGGACGGTAAAGGCCAGATGATCGGCGGCTGCGGCAGTGATGTTGAAGGCTGTTGTCTCAGCCTGGGTGACTCCCGGCGCTGTGGCGGCCAGCGTATAGCCGCTGCCCGTTACGTCGAGGCTTACGCCGGTGAAGGCGGCAACACCCGCCGTCGCGCCGAGGGGGTTGGCCGACACGCCCAGGATGGCGGTTCCCGAAGACGGATCGTTGCCAATAGCGAGGGTCACGGACTTGGTAGCGTCCACACCCGTCGTGATCACGTTGCCGTGGGCATCGTGAATCTCGATGGTGACTGATTGCCCGGCACCGGCAACCGCGTTCGACGGCTGTAGCGCCACAAAGAGCCGGTCAGCCGCGCCGTGCGTGATATCGAACGGATCGGAGGTGTCCGGAGTGAGTCCGCCTGCGGTTGCCTGAAGCGTGTAGCCAGTCCCGGACTTGTCGAGATTGACTCCCGTGAAGGAAGCGAGGCCCGCCGACACCTGGACCGGATTCTGGGTGACCGCCAGTGTCGAGCCACCGGGATTGTTTCCGATACCCAGGGTAATATTCGTCAGCGAATCCCACTCCACCCGGTTCGCATACGCATCGAGGACTTCCACCGAAATGCTCTGGGTCAGGTCCGCGGTCCGGCTCACCGGCTGCGTGACGAACGCCAGGCTGTCAGGATTGCCCGCGGTGATGTCGAACGAGCCGGAAATCGCATCCGTGGTGAATCCATCAGAAGCGCGAAGCGTGAAGCCGCTGCCCGTACGGTCAATGTTCACGGATGGGAAGGTCGCCACCGCGTTCACCGGAGCCACCGGGCCACCGCCCGTGAGCGCGGCCAGACCACCGCTGCCGTCGTCCTCGATGTAGAGGGCCACCGGGTCCGTGGCGCTGTACGCCAGGTTGTCATACTGGTCATAAACCGTGACATCCACCTGCTGGGTGCCACTCGCCTGGGACGTCACCGGTCCATACGAGAACAGCAGGTAGGATGGGGCGCCGGAGGAAACATCGAAGGCTGACGACACACCATCTGCGTTTACACCGTCAACGGCCCGTAGCGAGTATCCGCTGCTGTTCTTGTCCACGTGTACTGCCGGGAAGGTGGCAACGCCACTCACCGGCGCCACCGGGCCGGTTCCGCCGAGGGACGCTCCGCCGGGGTTGGCCTGGAACGACAGCGTAATGGGATCAGTTGCTCCGGTGATCGTGTTTCCGAACTGGTCCTGGACCGTGACCTCAACACTCTGGGTGTCATCAGCCGTGACATTGACCGGTCCACCCGTAAACACGAGCTGGGTAACGGCGGAGGGATTCACCGTGATACTCCGGTTCGAGGAGGGGGTGAGCACCCCGGAGGTCAGTCGCACCTGGATACTTTCCGCCACCGTGTAACCGATGCCCGTAAAGTTCGCGACGCCACTGGACGCTCCCACAGCGGTGGTTCCGGACAGCGAGCCGGTCCCGCTCACAAGGGCGACGGTCACCGTGGCCGCGGAGTTGGTGAGGTTGTCGTTCGCATCGAGAATCTCGCCGGTGAAATCCGCCCAGGTGATGCCAGCCGTCTGGGTGGCGGCGGGAAGTGTGCCGAACACCACCTTCGCGGGGGCTCCGGCGGTGATGTTGAAGACCCCGGAGATGACATCTGTCCCGACGCCGTCGCTCGCCCGGAGCGTGTAGCCCGTGCCGGCCTTGTTGATGTTCACCGACGGGAACGTGGAGACTCCATTCACCGGAACCACCGAACCGCCGCCCGTGAGCGTCCCGCCGCCCGCGTTGTTCTGGATGGTAAGCGTGATCCCGGTCGCCGCCGACAGGACCGTGTTGCCGTACTGGTCACGGGCCGTCACCGAGATGGACTGGCTGCTGTCGGCATCGCTCGTCACCGGGCCCGAGGTAAACGCGAGCTGGGTTTCCGCGCCGTGCGTGATGTTGAAACTGTTCGAAGTCGCCGCCATCAGGATTCCCGAGGTCGCCTCAAGCGTGTAGCCCGTGCCGGTCCGGTCCAGATGGACACTGCCGAGCGTCGCCAGACCCGCCGACACCGTCACCGGGCCGCCGCCGGATAATGTCGAAGATCCCGGATTGTTCAGGATCGCAAGCGTCACCTGCGAGCTGTTGTCCGTCGTCACCCGGTTCAGGTTTGCGTCGAGGATCTCCACCGTCACCGTCTGCGTCTGATCCGCCGTGCGGTTCCCCGGCTGCGTTACGAATGCCAGCTGCGTCGCCGCACCGGGTGTGATGTTGAAACTGCCCGACACCGCCGTCGTCAGAACCGGCGTTGAGG
>CAZSFB010000151.1:2499-6773 GCA_964606035.1 uncultured bacterium
TGATCGGCGACGAGACAAACACCAGCTTCGTCGCCGCGCCGGGTGTGATGTTGAAACTGCCCGACACCGCCGTCGTCAGAACCGGCGTTGAGGACGCCAGCAGCGTGTAACCCGTTCCCACCTTGTCGAGACTCACCGCCGGGAAGCTCGCCACACCGGCTGAAGCCGTCACGGCTCCACCACCCGTCAGCGTGGACGAACCTGGATTGTTCTGGATCGAAAGCGTCACGCTCGTCGTGTTGTCGGTAGTGACGAGGTTGTCGTTCGCGTCGAGGATGTTCACTGACAGCGCCTGGGTCTGCCCCGAGGCACGATTGATCGGCGACGAGACAAACACCAGCTTCGTCGCCGCGCCGGGTGTGATGTTGAAGGCTGGCGAGTCGGCCGCCGGGAGCCCGGACGCTACCGCCCGCAGGGCGTACCCCGCCTGGGTCTTGTTCAGGCTGACATTGAAGTTTGCCACACCCGCCACGGCGGCGGTGGCACCACCACCCGTGAGCGTCGAACCGGCCACGTTGTTGAGCAGCGACAGCGTCACGGAATTGGTCGCCGTGTCCACCAGGTTGCCGCTCGCGTCGCGAATCTCGACACTCACTCCCTGCGATGCCCCTGCCGTCGTGTTCACGGGCGGAGTGATCCACACAAGTTGCGCCGGGATACCGGGCGTGATGTCAAAGGCCGCCGACGTGGCGGGCGAGAGTCCCGCCGAAGTCCCCGACAGGGTGTAGCCCGTGCCGGTGCGGTTCAGGTGGATGCCGGTGAAGGTGGCACTGCCCGCCGTCGCGGTGACAGGTGTGGCGTCACTGGTCAGCGTCGAGCCGCCCGGGTTCGTCCCGATGGCGAGCGCGATGGAGCGGGTGGAGTCGGGGCCGGTGGTGACGGTGTTTCCGTGCTGGTCCTGGACCTGGACAGTCACGGACTGGACCTGGTCTGCCGTCCGGGTCACCGGCTGCGCCGAAAACGCCAGCTGTGTCGCCACGCCGTGAGTGATGTCGAACGCCGCCGTCGTGACCGACGTGAGACCGGCCGAGGCGGCCTGGATCGTGTAGCCCGTGCCGGGGCGGTTCACGTTCACGCTGAAACTCGCCACGCCGCCTGTGGCGTTCAGCGGGTTGGACGGATTTGCCGCCAGCGTCGCCGTGCCAGGGTTGCTGAGCAGTGAGAGCGTCACCGGGTTCGTGGCCGTGGGCACGTGGTTGCCGAAACTGTCGCGGACCTGCACGGTCACGGCCTGGGAATCGTCCGCCGTCACGTTGCCGGGCTGTGCGGTGATGGCGAGCTGCGCCGGAGCGCCGGGGGTCGCCGTGGCGAGGAACGTCATCGGCGTGAGCGCGAAGGCCGTAGCGTTGATCGTGTAGCTTCCCACCGTCGTGCCGAGCCGGTAGGTGGTGCTCACCTCGCCGGCGGCGTTGGTCGTGCCGGTGGGTGTCCCGAAGGTCCCGAGCCCCGGAAGCACCGACCAGCTCACCGACGCGCCCTCGATGGGCGTATTGGCGGGCCCGGGGCCGGTCACGCGGACCACCAGCGGGTTGGTGAGCTGCGTGTTCACCACGCCCGTCTGGCCGCCGCCCGATACAAGCCCGATCTGCGGGGAACCCAGGTCCGCGGTGTTGATCGCCACGGTCTCCTCGGCCTTGAGCAGCACCTTGCTGGCGGTGCCCTCGTAGTAGCGCACGTTGTGGACGGGACCCGCGGGGTTGCGGTCGCGCACGACAATGGCACGGAAGCTGATGTTCGATCCGGTGGGAACGTTGGGGATGCGGATCGCAACCACGTCGTCAACGGCGGCCGTGCAGGCGGCACCCGCCGACACGTCGCCGGAGAGGCACTTCTCCAGCGTGGGGAGATTCAGCGTCTGCGTGTTCGAGAAGCCCGGCCCTGTGGTCACGAGCCGGACGTAGAGAACCTCGCCCGGCCCGATGGCACCCACGGCGCTTCCGAGCGCCAGCGTTACCCGCGCCGCCGGAACCTCCGGTTCCTGTCCGAGACACGACGCCGCACCCAGCGCGGCGGCGAGCGTCACCACCAGGTGGCGGAACCGCCGGACCGGAAAAAGCCGGTGAAAGAATGTCGGTTTATTCACGTAGGACTCCCCCGGAACCGCGCCGCATCCCCGTGGTGCAGTCCCCTGATCAAAACTCGCGGGACCGGCCCCGCAAACGGCTCCCGGAAACGCTCCGGTGAAGCGCCTCCGGGAACCGGTCACGAAACAGATCTCCGCCGCCCGTCTTGCGGTGCAGGAAAGGCCGCTGGAACTGGTTCCTCGGCCCCTCCGGCCGGTGAGTGAAAACACTCCGGCAAAACGGACATTTAGCTGCGATGAATAGTATCTGAACCCCGGCCAACCTCAAAGGTCACGGGTCACACTCTGGCGATGGTTTTCGTCACGTCCGGGAGCCCACCCGGAGCGGTCCCGGAAGGGGTGTTACTTAACGTGATAAGCGTCACCGGAAACGGTCCCGGCAGACCCCCGTTTTGACTCAGAATGCTACATTTTCAGGCAGGCTGAATGGGACCGCGTGACACAACGCACAAGACCCAACGAGACGGATTTTTCAGAAAAAGTTGTGACAGGCACGATTTCACAGTTTTTTACGCCCAAAACTGCCCGGAGGCACCCCTTCCGGATCACTTTCTCACCCCCGCCGGAGGGGGTAGAGTCATCACCGACCGATGAAACCCGAGCGGAAAATCCTCCTGGCGGCGCCGGAGAACACCTTTGGAATTGGCTTCGCCCGTATTCCAAACCTGGGGCTGGGCTACGCGGCCGCTGCCGCGCGCGCCGCCGGATTCAGTTTCGACTGGATGGACGCGGCGGAACGGCCGTTCACGGCGGAGCAGGTGGCACAGAAAATCCGCGAAAACCGCTACACCGCCATCGGTCTCAACATCTTCACGGCAAGCCTAGGCCCCGCGAGGCGGCTCGTCAGTGCATTGACAGATCTGTTACCGGCTGGCGCGCTGCCGCCTGTGGTCCTCGGCGGACCGCACCCGACCTTTGAACCGGCCGACACGTTCCGGGATATCCCGGCGGCCAGCTACCTTTTTACCGGCGAGTGCGAGGAGGGGTTCGGGCCCCTTCTGGACCTGCTCCACACGTCAGCGGTTCCCGCCGGTGACGGGCTGGCGGAGATCCCCAACCTCGCCTGGCGCGCCCCGGACGGCTCCATCAGGCTCAGCGCCCGGTCATTCGTGCAGGACCTGGACCGCATCCCCATGCTGCCGTGGGACGCGATCCGGCCCGACGGCTACCCGCTCGCCCCGAACGGCATCTTCTCACGGCAGAGCCGCATCGCCCCCATGATCGCCACCCGCGGCTGCCCGTACACCTGCACCTTCTGCGGCGCGCCGAACAGCATGGGATCGAAAATCCGCACCCGCTCGCCGGAGAACCTGATCGACGAGATCCGCTGGCTCCAGCGCGACTTCGGCATCCGCGAGATCCACTTCATGGACGACAACTTCACGCTGGACCGCCGGTTCCTGCGGAACTTCTGCGAGGCGGTGCTCCGGGAAGGGCTGAAGTTCGACTGGGCCTGCCCGAACGGTGTGCGGCTCGATTCGCTCACGCCGGAGACGCTGCCGCTCATGGAACGGGCCGGCTGCTACTCGTTCGCCGTGGGGATCGAGTCAGGGAGCCAGCGGATCCTGGACCTGATGGAGAAGAAGCTCACGAAGGAGACGGTCCGCGAGAAGGTCGCGCTGGTGCGGGAGCTGACGGACATCCGCATGACCGGGTTCTTCGTCGTGGGGGTGCCGGGGGAGACCGAGGCCGAGGTGAACGAGACGATCGAGTTTGCCCGGAGCCTGCCGCTCCACCGGGCCAACTTCTTTAACTACTCCCCCTTCCCCGGAAGCCCCATCTACACGGCTCTCAAGGCGTCGGGAAAACTGGACGGCGTGGACCTGGAGAACCTCTATATCCACCGGGTGGAGTTCGCGAGCGACGAACTGGGGCGCGAGAAACTGAAAAGGCTCCAGCGGAAGGCGTATCTCCGGTTCTACCTGCGGCCCCGCGTACTGCTGGGCCTCGCCCGCGAGGTGAAGTCCTGGAGCCAGATCGCCACCATCGGCCGCCGCGTCGGGCTCCTTATGGGGGCGTAAGGGGGCAGGATATATATGTCAGCCCAATCTTATCCTGCTTACGGCACTGCGCTGGCAGCCCTGACTGGACCGCACATATTCAGTATCGACCCAGTCAACATACTAGAGCGCATCTCAAAATCTCCGCATGAGGATAACCGAGCAGGTGAGCTGCAGTCATATATCGGGGC
>CAZSFB010000152.1:0-6754 GCA_964606035.1 uncultured bacterium
GTTCAGGAAGCTGCACGGTTTCGCCTTCAGGCTCGATCTCCCGCTCCACCGCAATGGAGGTTTCATATAGTTCACAGAATACAGACACCAGCCTCTCCGCAACTTTGTCCATGCCGGGCGTCCTGTTACCCAGGAAATCCTGCATTGAGGTAACCTGTTTCCCTTCCAGGCCACATGGAATGATGAGGCCAAAGTCACCAAGATCTGGCGCGACATTCAGGGCAAAGCCGTGAGTGGTAACGTTTTTAGAGAGTCGCACACCAATGGCCGCGATCTTTCCCTTTTCCGTCCAGACGCCAGTAAAAGGCGGATCCGTCCAGGCGTCGATACCGAATTCCGCCAGCGTCCGGATCAACATCTCTTCCATGAGACGGACATGCCTGGCCAGTTCAACCTGCTGGATTGGAATAAGAGGATATCCGACCAGTTGCCCAGGACCGTGGTAAGTGACTTTCCCGCCCCGATCAGTCTCCTGATAGTCGACGTTTCGCTCGCGGAGCACATCGGGAGAAACCCTCAGAAGGCCTTCTCCGCCACTTTTGCCAACGGTAACCACCCTCTCGTGTTCAAGAAGCCACAACACGGGGCGGGCACGGCCCTGCGAGACGAGAAGCGCGTGGGCCTTCTGACGCTCGGAAGCCGAAACATAGGGCACAGGTGTGCGCGACCGCCAGAGTTCGATCTCCAGCGGCCCATCCGCACCACGTTCCTCAGATGTGAATGGCCTCGCCCAGCGCATCGGCAGCGGCCTCCATCACAGCCTCGGCAAGTGTCGGATGGGCATGCACGATTGTGTGAAGCTCATGCACGGTCAGCTCCATTTCCCGGGCCATCACGATCTCCGGAATCAGTTCCGTCACATCTGCTCCCACCATGTGGACACCCAGAATTTCGCCTGTACGCGAGTGCGCAACAACCTTGACGAGCCCATCCCAGTCCCCACTCGCGAGCGCCCGGCCTGACGCCCGGAACGGGAAACGGCCAATTTTCACAAAATCAGGATACTTCTCAAGAGCTTTCGCCTCGGTGAACCCTACGCTCGCTACCTGTGGAGAGCAGTATGTACAACCAGGAATGTTGCCGTAATTCACCGGTGCGCCGGAGTGACCGGTAAAGCCATCCACACACACGACAGCCTCTTTCGTGGCCACATGGGCAAGCAGTGGAGGTCCAATCACATCACCAATGGCGTAAATACCCGGCACGTCCGTCTGATAGGAGATCCTGTCAGCAGCGATGAATCCCCGTTCTGTCCGGATTCCAAGGGCTTCAAGACCCAGATTTTCCACATTTCCAGCCACTCCGGCGGCTACAAGTAGCTTCTGGGCCTGAATCTCAACCGGATTACCAGACGGCAAGGAAACCCCGATTTTCACCCCCCCGGATTCCCGCGAAACAGAATCCACATTTGCTCTGGTGTGTATATCCACACCCTGTTTCTCCAGAACCTTCCTGACCACAGCGGCTATCTCCGCATCTTCCACCGGAAGAATCTGCGGCAACGTTTCTATGACAGTCACCTTGGTGCCCATAGTGGCGTAGAAACTCGCAAATTCGATCCCGATTGCACCAGCACCCACAATGGCTAGTGATTCTGGCCGCTCGGAGAGAGTCATCGCTTCACGAGATGAGATGATGGTTTCACGATCAAACTCCATCCCCTTGAGTTCCCGGGGACGGCCCCCGGTAGCGATAACGATATACTTTGCCGTGTAGGCGGTCGCCTGGCGGCTGGAATTGGTCACCACAACCCGGCCGGGCTTTTCGATCACTCCTGTACCGGAGAGCACATCGACTCTATGTTTCTTCATCAGCGCGCCGATCCCTTTGGACAGGCGGTCTGCCACCTGCCGGGACCTCTTGATCACCCGCTGCCAGTCCACACCGATGTTCTCCACCGTTATACCAAAATCGGCTGCATGCTTGACATGATCATAAAACTCTGCGGACTTAAGAAGGGCCTTCGTCGGGATACACCCCCAGTTCAGGCAGATGCCGCCCAGAGTTTCCCGCTCGACAATGGCTGCCTTCAGCCCTCGCTGCGCAGCCCGGATGGCAGCCGGATAACCACCCGGTCCCGCCCCGATCACAATCACATCATATGAATTATCCGCCATTCTGGCTCCAGTTATGCCTGCGAAAGAGACCGGGCAAGTCGCGACAGGATTTCACCTTCAGAGCGCCAGCGTCGCCGGATGCTCAAGCATACCCTTGAGATCTTTCATGAACGCCGCTCCAACAGCCCCATCAATCACCCGGTGATCGCAGGACATGGTGATGTCCATGCGCTTCCCGGGAACCACGCTGCCACTCCGGACAACCGCGATGTCCCGGATCGTGCCAACGGCGAGGATCGCCGTTTCCGGCTGGGAAATGATCGCCGTAAAATGGGCGATATCGTACATGCCAAGGTTCGAGATGGAAAAGGTCCCGCCAGTAAACTGCTCTGGTGCCAGCTTGCGCTCGCGGGCCCGCTGGGTAAGCAGCCGCCGTTCCCTGGAAATTTCGAGTAGTCCCCGTTTTTCACAGCCTTTGATTACCGGTGTGAGGATTCCGTCTGGAAGGGCCACGGCAAGACCAATGTCGGCTGACGGATGCAATACCACAGCCTCATCAGTCCATGTAGAGTTGACCCGCGGGTTCTGGACCAGTGCCCGGGCAGCAGCTTTCACAATGATGTCAGTCATGGATATCTTGTCCGATTCCGGGAGTGCCCGGTTCAGCTGTTCCCGGAAATCAATGGCATTCTCCATATCGACAGCGACTGTCAGATAATAGTGCGGGACGCCAGGTTTCGATTCGACCATCCGGCGGGCGATGACCTTTCGCATCTGGGAATGCGGAATGCTCTCGCCAGGCTCATAAGCGTCGCCCGTGTCGAGCAGTTTCTCCTTGTGTGAATAAGGAGCGACCGGGGTTTCAGCAGGAGTCGGCAGTGCCGCGGCGCTTGAACTGGAACCGGCCGAGATGGCGGCTTCGATATCCTTTTTTACAATTCGTCCACCGGGGCCTGAGCCGCGGATACGGTCCAGCTTGATGCCATGTTCTGCGGCCAGCCTGGCCGCCAATGGCGACACCTTGAGCCGTCCATTGTCGTTGTCCGACCCGGTTTCGTCAGCCCCGGCTGCACGTACCGGAGCAGACACCGCCCCAGGCATATTTTTGGCTACAGGTTCCGCAGCGATAGGAACAGCCGGCTTGGGAGGCGGCTTCGTGGACTGCGGCCGGCTGGCGGCGTCGCCGGACCCTTTCAGCTTGGACAGCAGGTCATCAATGGACTCATTGGCCTCCGCGATGATGGCGATGGGCGCTCCGACGGGGACCGTCGCACCTTCCAGAATCAGGTAACGGCGGAGGACTCCCGGCTCGGGGGATTCCAGATCCATGACGGCCTTGTCGGTCTCGACCTCGGCAATAACATCGCCAACCTCGACCCTGTCACCTTCCTTTTTCTTCCACTTGAGCAGTACACCCTCGGTCATTGTGTCCGAGAGTCTCAGCATGGCGAGAACGTATGCCATTGAAAGTCACTCCTTGTCGTCGATGTAAAGAACCTGCTTCACCGCATCGATCACTTGGGAAACCTCGGGCATTACGGCGTGCTCAAGGTACTTTGCATAGGGCATGGGGACATCCTGTGAATTGACACGGGCAACTGGCGCATCCAGATGATCAAAGCAGTGGCGATGGATCCGGTCAGAGATCTCACAGCCCACACTGTTATGCGGCCATGCCTCTTCCACGATTACACAGTGGTTCGTCTTGCGAACGCTGTTGAAAATCAGCCGGTCGTCCAGGGGACGGAGCGTCCGGGGATCCACAACCTCGGCTGAAATCCCCTGCTGCGAAAGCCGCTCAGCCGCTGTCAGGGCCACATACAGCATCTTGTTCCAGGCAATGATGGTGACATCCGCCCCTTCCCGCTTGATCTCTCCCTTGCCGATGGGAATCAGGAACTCCTCGTCCTCGACCGGCCCCTTGGCGTTGTAGAGAACCTCGCTCTCCAGAAAGATCACGGGATTGTCGTCCCGGATGGCCGTCTTGAGCAGGCCATAAGCATCCCGGGGCGTACTGGGAGCAATCACCGTAAGACCAGGAAAGTAACAAAACAGTGGCTCCACACTTTGGGAATGCTGTGCGGCAAGCTGATGCGCAGCCCCCTGCGGGCCCCTGAAAACGATTGGAATCTTCAGCGCCCCTCCGGACATGTATCTCAGCTTCGCCGCATTGTTCACAATCTGGTCATAGGCGACAAAAGAGAAATTCCATGTCATCAGTTCAATGACCGGGCGGAGCCCGCACATGGCGGCACCTATACCCACACCGACGAAACCAGCTTCCGTAATGGGCGTGTCTACAACCCGGCTTTCGCCGTATTTGTCCATGAGGCCCTTGGTCACCTTGTAGGCGCCCTGATAAAGGCCCACTTCCTCTCCCATGATAAAGACATCGGGATCACGGGCCAGTTCCTCGTCCATCGCCCGGTTCAGTGCCTCACGGTATGAAAGTTCGGCCATCAGGCGGCACCTCCCTTGTCAGGCTGCGACTGTTCGTGCGGCTCAACCAGCACATGATCATGGAGTTCTTCAAGCGGCGGGTCCGGACTTTCTTCCGCGAATTTCATCACCTCTTCCATCTGGATCTTTATCCGCTTTTCCATATCCTCAAACCAGGCTGCATCAGCAAGCTTCTGGGCAAGTATCACCTCCTTGCACAAGGTGATCGGGTCACGGGATTTCATTTCGTTCAATTCATCTTTCGTGCGGTATGTAGCGGGATCGGACATGGAGTGCCCCCTGAACCGGTAGGTCCTTGCCTCCAGCAGTGTCGGCTTCTTGGTGTGCCGCGCATAATCCACCGCTTCGGAAACCTTCTCCCAGACATCCACCACATCCATGCCGTCGAGCACCCCGCGTTCCATCTCATATGCAAGAGCTTTCTTGGACAGGTCGTAGATCGAGGACGCACGCTCCAGCGCCGTACCCATGCCGTAGCGGTTGTTTTCGCAAATAAAGATCACCGGCAGATGCCAAAGGGCCGCCAGATTCATGGATTCATGAAAAACACCCTGGTTGATTGCGCCCTCTCCGAAGAAACAGATCACCACATCATCCGTTTTCCGGTGCTTGATGGAAAAACCCGCACCGGCGGCCAGCGGAATCTGGCCGCCAACGATTCCGTGTCCGCCTAGAAACCGGCAATCCATGTCGAAGATATGCATGGAACCGCCCTTCCCCCGGGAAGTACCCGTCTGCTTTCCGTAAAGTTCCGCCATTACCAGTTTTGGATCAATGCCTTTCAGAATCGCGTGGGCATGCTCACGATAGGCCGCGATGGCGTAATCGGTTTTCCGAAGCATGCAGATCGCACCTGCCGCAACCGCTTCCTGACCGATATAGAGATGACAGAATCCCCCGATCTTCCCCATACCGTAGGCAACGCCCGCCTTCTCTTCAAAGCGCCGGCAGAGCAGCATCTTCTCATCGAGCATTTTCATTTCCTGGGGAGAAGGTTTCACCGGACAGGTCTCCTCTGTCAGCCAAGCCGTTTGAATGCGGCCGTGATCACGGTGCCACCTTTACTCATCGCCGGAAAAAAATCACCGTTTTTATTTGCAATGAAAGGGCTTCATCTGCGTAGCAACAGTGTCACCGCGAAATGCCGTTCGCAGACAAGAAGGCGCTATTGACACCCTGGTGCCATAAGGCCAGAAAGGCATATGCGTTACCAGAAGCTCAATGAGGTTGAGATTTCCGGTCTGCTCAGGGAACTCCCCGGCTGGTCTGTGCACAATGGGAAACTCCATGTGAAGTGGAAGTTCCGGGATTTTCCTGCGGCCATCGGATTCATGACGGCTATCGCCATTGAAGCCCAGGCCATGGATCATCACCCGGAGTGGTTCAACGTCTGGGCTTTTCTAACCGTAGATCTCGTGACCCATGACGTGAAGGCCATCTCCGACTTTGATGCCAGGCTCGCCCGCAAGATGCAGACTCTCGCCAGCCAGCTCGGAGCTGAAGTCGCCGCCTGATATGCCGGTTCCTGCGGACTTTTCCCTCAGCTGCCGGAAGCAGTCAAAATTCGCCTCCGGAAGGTCTCCCCTTTACGGATTACTCTTCGCGAGCATCGCTGACTGGAATGACGCACCCAATGGGGGATGGTTCCGCGACCTGCTGTCCGGACTCTGGGAGGACAGGCATTTCAGTTCATGGTTTGAGGCACCTCTCGTCATCGCCGCTTCCCTTCACGCCTCTGTGCTCAGAGGAGATCCCGATTCAGAACCCCTGACTCCCTACTTCACCCGCCGAAAACATCTTCAAGGAGATGTTGCCTCCCAGCGGGAGTTCGTTGCGGCCTGCGCCGGGCGGCTACAGAATCCGAACCCTGAAATCCTCCACACGATGAGATCCGGACAGATTCAGACCAACGAGATTCGGCGGTCCCTTTGCTGGCTTCTTGGAGCCGCCTGGCTTGGTTACCCGGAGTTCGACCTTGTGGAACTCGGAGCCAGCGCGGGACTTTCCCTCTTTGCCGACCAGCTTGGCTGGATCGTCTGCTATCCGGACAAAACCACCTGCAGGTTTAGTCCTGAAGGATCCGGACTATTCCAGACGACTGTGACTGAGGGCATTGCACCGGTTCCGCCAGCCGGCAGGGTTCTCTCCAGGATCGGTATCGACCGGAGTCCGCTCGATCTGCGGGACGAAAATAGCAGCCTGTGGCTCCGCGCCCTTGTCTGGCCGGATCAAGCAGA
>CAZSFB010000153.1:0-6753 GCA_964606035.1 uncultured bacterium
GCGATTCGTTCGCAAGGACTGCTGCCGCACCAGCAATCCCCATTTGTGCGAGAAACTTTCGTCGTTGAAGGTAAACTTGTTTGGGAGTGATTTCTGATTCCGAAAGTCCGGGGCCTGAAGTCTTGCTTGACATTTTATCGTTGCCTCCGGGATGCGGACACCGATGTCCGAGAATGCTCCCTTAAGAGATTACAGGCCTGTCCACCATAATGTTGCACTTGCTCTCAGCCCGGATGTGAAAAATAACGTAGTTGAGGGCCCAAGACCTTGGCGATGCCCGTTTAAGGCGAATGGATAATTTCTTCCCCAAAGAGGACACCGTAATGGAAATACTCAAAGAGTGGATGTCTGGCACACGCTATGACTACATGATTGTAATGCTCGCTGGAATAGCGATCGCATATACAGTTCTTGAGATGTTCAGGCGGGTTCTGGGAACCCGGCTCAGGGGCCTGGCGTCAAAGACCGATACCATGTGGGATGATCTGGCAGCCGACATGATTCTCGGCGCCCGGCAGTGGTTTCTCCTTGTGGTCGCTGCCGCATTTGTTTCCTCGTGGATTGAGGTGCCTGTCCGCGTTCTGTCAATGATCCGGAATCTGGCAATCATTGGCACGTTCCTGCAGATAGGGCTCTGGGGGAATCTGATCGTCCGCCATTGGGTGCTCGGGAAGTCTGTCGCTGGTGGAGAGGCCGCGAAGTCGAGCATTACTGGATATAAGGTTCTTGGTGTGATTGCCCGGATTTTCGTCTGGTCGATTGTTCTGCTCCTTACTCTCGACAATCTCGGTGTGAATGTCACAGGTCTGGTGGCGGGGCTTGGCGTCGGTGGCGTCGCTGTAGCACTGGCTGTTCAGAATATTCTTGGTGATATTTTCTGCTCCATTACCATCCTTCTGGATAAGCCGTTCGAGGTGGGTGATGTCATCAACGTTGGTGATATTACCGGAGAAGTTGTCCAGGTAGGGATTAAGACAACCCGGATCCGGAGCATTCAGGGGCATGAAGTCGTCATGTCCAATGCGGATCTTGTGGGGAGCCGGATTAGCAATTTTCGGCGAATGAATGAAAGACGGGTTACGAGCCTGATCGGTGTTGTCTATGGGACGCCGCCGGAGAAGCTGGAGCGAGTCCCCGAGATTATCCGTGAAATCGTTACAACGGAGCCTCTGGCCCGTTTTGACCGGTCCCACTTCAAGGCGTATGGCAGCTTTTCCCTGGATTTTGAAACGGTTTATTTCGTGCTGGACCGGGACATCAAGGTTTCCATGGATGTGCAGCAGAAAGTGAATCTTGAAATCTACCGTCGTTTCGCCCGTGAGGGTATCGAGTTCGCCTACCCGACCCAGACGCTTTATGTGAACCAGGTACCCCGGTCCTCTGCCGCCTGAAGGGCAGTTTCAGCCTGCCAGGAACTCCCGGAGCGGCCGGCGGCTGGAACCGCTGACGGGGCTGCCATATCCGAGGCGAACCAGTGCAACGGGAACCCCTGAGCCGGTACCCAGTGCCTTGCCCAGTTCAGTCCGGGTTTTGGCAACCTGGCAGGGGGTATTGTGAATAGCCGTGGCAAGATTCAGCTGTGCGGCCGTGAGCAGCAGTCTTTCCATGGTGCGTCCGGCACGAATCCAGTGATTGCGGTCGTCAGAGGCCACGCTGATTACTGCCAGGTGTGATGCGCTGCGGATGGCGGCCATTTCGGATATGGCCTGGCGATCCGGGGTTGAGAACTGTCTGATGAATTTCCGGGCGGCACCAGGACGCATCTGCGGGACACTGGATGATCCGGGGAGAAAGCCATCCGTGGACCGTTCCGCCTGTCGTGCGCTGTGGCGTGACCATTTGATGAATTCATCCATGAAACCGAACTGCGTGTGCTGTTTTTCATGGGCGTGGAGAAAAATTTCCGCGAGTGCCCGCTCGCAGGACATGGGTTTGGCAAATTGGAATGTTACTCCAGGTTCTGGTTGAAGGGCCGACAGGATTGAAAAACGTGAAGGAACGATGGACTGGCCGTCGAAAAACGTACGGTTGCACCGGCGGGCCCGGATCGCCTGCAGCGAAATGCTGTCCGGAGTGCCGTCAGGGACGAGTTTGATTCTCACACCGGTCTCGTCACCCGGCGTTCCAAGCGGTTCGATGGTTGCCTTGAGCTCCTGGTGGGAGGCTGCCACAGCGATATTTTCGGCAACAGCCCCGATACTCAGGAAAAGCTCCCGCGCATCCGGGTCCACGACTTTGCGGCGGCGGGACCAGTCGGCCAGAACGTCGATGGTATCCGGTCCGGGCATGGAAAATTTCCACGGCTGGTTGTTGTAGCCCGATGGGGCGCGGATTCCCGCACGGAGGATTGCCTCCATCGGCCGGGAGAGACCCGGAGTTCCGGTATTATCAATCGTCAGCGGCTGAGCCATAACCACTTCCCTCCCCGCAGACCGGGTCGACAAGGAAGAATCATACACCGCTAAAAGCCGGCTGTTATGATCCAGCGCATGGTATTCTGAATCGTCCATGATAAGTACAATAAGAACAGGGAGTTGGCTGCAGATACCTGCGAAACCGTCACGGAACCGTCACTTTTTGTAACGGGGAAGACCTCCTGAAAGTTGCATTAAAATCTGAACAGTCGGTTGCGCCGGGTGTCCGGGCTGAATACGCAGAGACAGTTATGCCGAAGAAAGTTCTCATCGTTGACGACAATGAAGCCGCCCGTAAATTCGCCACACTGGCCGTGAAACGCGCGATGCCGGATGCGGAAATCCGTACCGCTGAAAACGGAGTTGATGCCCGCCAGGTCACCACCAGTTTCCGGCCGGACCTTATTGTACTGGACCACATGATGCCGAAGCTCGATGGCTGGCACTACCTGGAAGAGGTCCGGCAGAGTGAGTGGGGGCACCGCACACCGGTGCTATTTCACAGTGCCATCGACCTGCGACGGGATATCTCGAAACTGTCGCTTACGCTGTTTCTAAGGAAGCCGGCGACACTCGACGAATTCACCGAAGCCCTCAAGAAAGTCGGCACACTCCACTGAGATGCAGCCCCGAAGCCTGCGGAAAGAACTACTGCGGGACGCCTGGCACTGACCCCCCTGCAGCCGTGCCGTCCGCTGGCATCTCGCCAGGAGGCGAAGCATCGGTTCTCCCCGGTTCCGGCGCGGATGGCTGAGTGCCGGTTTGTGACGGTCCGGTGCGAATCGCCTTCAGGGCGCTTGCCGCCATGTCGCGGATGGCGGTGGAACCGCCAGATGCGGCCACCTGTTCCAGAGCAGGAATGGCGTTTTCCGCCGCAGGTCCGAGGTCCCTCAATGCCTCGGCGGCTCCGTAGACCGTGCGCCAGTCCGAAAGCGCCATTGTGAGTGCCGGAACGGCGGACGGATCTCCGATGCGGCCGAGGGCGCGGGCAGCCTCCTCATTACCCTCCGCGAGCGAATGGACCAGGACTGGCACAGCAGGCTTTGCGTCGGGTCCGATCAGGTAGAGGGCACTCGCTGCCGCCCGGCGGGTCCGCAGATCCGGGTCTGAGAGAGCCGTTCTGAGTGCACTGACACCGCCCGGACTGGCGATGAGTCCGAGCGCCTCGATGGACGCGAGCCGCGACTCCGTGTCCGTGCGTGCTGAACCGACAAGGGCAGAGAGTACAGGAAGAGCTTCGGAGGCTCCCGAACCGATGCGGCCGAGTGCACGGGCGCAGGCAGCCTGCTGTGCGGGGTTCGGATCGGAAAGCCCCCGGATGAGTGCCGGAACGGCTCCGGAGGCGGCGGGGCCCAGGGAGGCCAGTGTCCGCGCGGCGCGGTATTTTTCCGACGGGTCGGCGGAGTCGAGCTGTGCCGCCAGGGAGCTGACTTCCGGCGAAGGGAACTCTGGCGCCGCGGCTGGTTCGGACGGGACGGGGAACACCTCGATTGTAAATGCAGGCAGCGTTACCGGTTGCGACCGGTTGTCTGTCACGGCGATCAGGATGTTTTCGTGGCGGCCTGCTTCTTCCGGAACGCCAGAGAGTTCCCCCGTGGTGGCATTGAAGACGGCCCACTGCGGCTTGCGGACAATGGCGAACCGTGGCTGACGGCCTGCCGCGCCTGTTACCGACGGCGTGAAGGAATAGCGGCCGCCCACGGTGATGGCCGTATCAGGGGTGCCGTCGATGGAAAGCACTGGAAGAGCCGAGGTCTGTACGGTCCGGGGTTTCTGCCCGGCAGGTCCGGATTCGGCAGTTTCCGTGCTGGCAATTTCCGGCACGGGATCCGCCGCTTCCTGGGCAGCAGGCTCAGAAAGCTTCTCCGGCTTCCGGTCGCAACCGGCCGTGCCGAGAATGGCGAACACCAAGATTCCTGCCATGACGGCAGAGGTACGGAGGTTGGGGCGGAAGTCCCTGTGCATGGTGACAATCAAAGCTGGTCGGCGGCCTCCAGTAAAGCGCACCAGGTTATGGAAGCACCGGGGATCATCCGGCGGCGGTATGGCCCGCCGTGCGGCTTCTCGGTGCGGTGGTAAACCGGACACAGACGCAGGGCTTCGCCGGGTCGAAGCTGGCCGTGTCCTTCGGGTGCTTCAGGGAATAGAACGCCAGTGTCACGGCCGCACGGCCCGCTTCCGTACCTGGCGGTGTCCACACGGTCGCCGACCGTATGTGGGCGTCACCCGTGAACATCGGCCGCTTGTAGAGGACCGAGATCCGGTCGAAGAACCACCCGGCCGGGTGGAGGCCATAGACGGCCAGCGCGTCAGTGGCGAGGTCCTCGGCTGCGCGCACATAGTCCATCGCGTGAATATGCTGGTTCGGGTCGGTGCGGTTGTAGGTCCAGAACTTCGCCCGCTCGTCGCGGTAGTCTCCCGCCCGCACGGAAAAAGGCTCTGGGGGCCGCAGTATCTCCTCCGCCTGCACGAACGGCAGGATCCGGCCGGGCAGCTTCTTCGTGAATCCCAGATCGTCAGGCAGTTCCCGGACACGCCGCTGGTCCGGTGGCGCGGAGATGCGCGTGAGCACGTGGTCGATCTGGAGTGTGCCCGCGTGAACACGCGCGCCGGGGTCCGGCCTGCGGCCGAACCGGCCGTCCGAAGGTGCGCATGAAAGCTTCATCTCCCCGTGGCTGATGATCCTGGGGTCGCTGCCTGCTGAGCGGCCCAGGGACAGCTCCACGTCCACCGTGGCAGAGACCGTCCGCGGCATGGCGACAACGGCGTCCGTCACCGAAAGGTCCATCCAGTAGATGATGCCTGCGAGTCCGGTCCGGGCCCGGTAGTCGGCGTCGAACATGGATTTCTGGAACAGTGGCCAGTGGACCGGCGCGCAGATCCGGAGCAGGGCGTCCGCCTTGATGGAACAGGTTTCGGTGAGGTCCTCAAACAGGTATGAGGTCTCCGCGGAAGTCTTCTGGATCTGGTCCGGGTCTCTTTGGGGGTAGACAGCACTCATGACGCGGCGAGACTAGCTGGTCTCCCCCGGTAGGCCAAAATCAGCCGTCCGGCAGGCCCCCTTACAGAAAGCGTTGTGTGTTTTTCTGTGTTTTTGTGTGTTGGGCCCTCCCTGGCCGCATGTCGGCCGGGATCCCTCCCGCTGAATGGGGAGGGATACGTATACCCTCCCCATTCAGCGGGAGAGGGGGGGGAAGGGGTGAGGGCGACCTATAAAATTTGACATAATATGGCGGAATTTCGTGTCGAAGCGTGTCGAGCCATGTTTTGCCCCCGAATTGTGTCGTGACGTTCTGTGTTTTTGTGTGTTTTACTGTGTTGATGTGAAAGAAAATTAATCGAAGCTGCGATGGGGAAATCTCCCGGTTTCCCATACGGACTGAGTAACCACACCCACCCGGAAGGGTAGGGAGGGGGCTGATATTCCTGACCGTGCGTCGGACCGGATTCTCGTGAGCCGCGCCACCTGGGACTCGTGAAAGACGAGTTCCCATGCCGCCCCACGGGGGAGACCACCGTCAAGGGGATTCACCACCCGGTCAAGAGCTACGAAGTCGGAGAGGGGTGAGGAGATTGTTCTGTGACCGATGCACCCGTTTGCCTCCAACCGTCCTCTCCGGCCACGCTCTGGGTCCTTTTGAGGGCCGGAAGGACACCCATCTGCCATGAGCGAGACGAGCGAAGGCGGCGCGGCGGAGCCGCGCCCGGCGAAACCAGCGGGGGAAACAGTCCATGGCCGTAACCCCATCCGCCGGATCTACGACTGGACGCTGGCGAAGGCCCGTACGCCGCAGGCGGTGCCGGTGCTCGCGGCTGTGTCGTTCAGCGAGTCGAGCTTCTTTATCGTCCCACCGGACCTGCTGCAGATCGCCATGGGGACTGCGAACCCGAAAAGGTCGTTCCACTACGCCGCGCTCAGCATGGTGATGAGCGCGCTGGGGGGCGTTTTTGGGTATTTCATCGGCTACTGGCTGTGGGACCATGTGAGCCACGTCTTTTTCCGCATCCCCGGCTTCACACCTGAACTGTTTCGCCACGTGAGCGGTCTCTACAACCAGTACGGCGTTGAGATCGTCATGGTCGCAGGCTTCACGCCCATTCCCTACAAGGTATTCACGATCGCCTCCGGCGTGGCGAACATGAACCTGCTGGCGTTTTTTGCCGCGTCGGTTGTCTCGCGCGGGGCCAGGTTCTTCATCGTGGCGGCGATTACCTACTGGTTCGGTGCCAGGGTGCAGGAGATCATGGACCGCCACTTCAACCGCATTGTCTGGGGCGGAGGCGTGGCGCTTGTGGCGTTGTATCTCCTCGTGAAAGCACTGAAGGGATGATTGAACAG
>CAZSFB010000154.1:0-5028 GCA_964606035.1 uncultured bacterium
GATCCAGGCGAAAGTTCAGAGGACCAAACCTGTTCTGGTCGTATCCGAGATATAAGCCGTCAGCTTGAAGCAGTGGTGTGTTCATGAAAATGCCCAACGGATTCAGCGCGTCCGGTCAGTGGTCGTTGGATCCCACGCTGAAGGCAGACGAGAAGTTATTCATAAATGTCCCAAGGATATCAGCGTTAACCGATTCATGTGAAATCACAATGGTATCAGCCGGAGATTCTTCAAGATTACAGACGTCGATGCCGGAGAAGAGACCGCCCGCATCCAGCACCAGATGAATCTCTGAAGTCTCTCCGTGGGTATGCTGATGAACGTTGATTTCAAGATCGATCAGATCATGGATCTCATCCTTGATCTCGACGAGTAAGGTTACAGGTTCAACGCAGTCGGCTGTCCCTGAAAAGTACAACGACCGTTCTTCGATCTCCGCGTCAGGCAAATTCCGGCTATAGCCGTTGGCTGGGGAAATACCGATCAGGAGTCCTGTGTATTCCCCAATAGCGATATCGCCGAGCTCGACGATTTCCATTTCCTCACCGGAATCGAATGGCTCTCCCAGCAGATTCACGATTATCGCTTCGTGTCCGTAATCATCCTCTTCATGGGCTTCGTGGGGCACCTCATAAGTGACGGGGAGCTGCCATCCCAGGCTATGACTGTGGGAATCACCTCTGTCTTCTTCCGGATCGGTAGCTTTGGCTAGGACGAATCCGGGTGTCGTGAAACTGACAAGGAAGGCACTAGGTTCAATTGCGACCGGAACCGTGGCGCCGTCAAGTATGTTTTCCGATCCCTCTACCGAAAGTGTGAGCGCAATGGTTCCAATGCCTCGTCCTTCACCTGCGCAGGATGAAACCGAGATAACCGATATCGCCGCTATCAAAAACCCAAAGTGACGGCTGTCCATGATTATGTATTCCTTAGTTGGAACTCCTTCGGGAAAGGCCTGTCTTGATCTCCTGAACCAGTTTTTCCAGAAAGCCGATATAAGTGGACGTGCCGGCGCCCCCCACATCCCCCGGGATGACCACGACGGGGACTCCGGCCTTGGCGGCGACGATTCCCGCCGTTTTCAGGTCATGCCAGGGTTCGGTAATGATGATGGCCGTCTTCCGGTCGCGCATGGTGGAAATGAGACCCGCGAGATGGCTGGGACTCGGTGATACACCGGGGAGCGGCTCAATAAACCCGCTTTCCACCAGGCCGAGCCAATGAGTCAGGTACCGGAGGCTATTGTGGTAGCAGACCACTTCCGTTCCGCGGTACGCTGACATCCGTTGCAGGGTGTCTGTGGAGAAACTGGTGAGCCTTTCGCGGAATACGGCAAGATTGGCCATATATTTATGTGCATGTGCCGCGTCGATCTGGGACAATCGTTCGGCGATGGCAGTAGCAATTCTGAGTCCGTAATCCGGGTTGTAAATGAAATGGGGGTTTCCACCTGGATGAATATCGCCCATCCGCCGGTCTACAGGACCGGACAGAATGTCGAGCAGGGGGCCAGCATAACTGGATGCGTTCAAATTTCCAGGTTTGCCGGGTTGAATATCCCCGTTGCGGGCGTTCAGCAGCAGAGGAGACAACCACCCGGTTTCAAGGCCAAGGCCATTATGTATGAGCAGGTCCGCCCGGCGAAGTTTCAGGACGAAGCTCGGCCGCCCATCGACGTAGTGCGGATCTTCGTTGAATGAGGCGAGCGATTCGACCTGTACAAGATCCATGCCCACTTCATGTACCAGGCTTGCCAGTCCGGGAGTTGTGGTAACGATATTCGTCGAGGCTGACGCAGTTCCGGAGAAGCAGATTGCCGTCAATGTGATGAATAGCCGTTTCAACATGGTGAATTCCTCAGAAGGGGTGGGCCCCGTGGGCACCGATACCAAACTGGAATTGTCCGAACACTTCATGAACTCCTTTCGCACCGGCGAGTCGTTCTTTGTCGTAGTTGTATTGCAGGCGAAGCCGGAAAAACTCGGAGAGATACCAACTCCCTGATGCGCCGATGCGCCATTGTCTGGTTCCGATATGGAAGGGTGCGAGCGTGGTATTCACGAATACCGGCGGGTTTGGGCCTTTCAGATCCGAGGGAAGCCCCTGATAGTCGAACCGCACAGCGGCGCCCCAGTGGCGATGGAGGCGCGCCTCCAGCCAGCTGTAGATGCCGCCTTCGCTCAGTCTCCCGCCCGGCAGTTCCGCCAGACGGGCGATGTATTCCGACTGGAAGGCCAGATAGCGGGAGGAGGATGGCTCCCGCCACTTTAGATACAGGTCCGCACCCCAGAGAAAACTCCGGTTGTATTTGCGGTTTGCCGGACCGCCGGAATCGTTGGGCCCTTGGGCAAACGATCCGCCAAGCTGGAAATAGAGACTGTTTGTGAGATCCCAGTACTGCTTGAGATGAACCGTGGTCACGAAGTCATCCAGGCCGCTGGTTTCATCTGCCGGGACTCCGAAACTCGCTTCATTATCCGCAGTCTGGAAGGCACCTGTGATTTCAGTATACCAAGGCAGAGGGAGCAGGATGGATCCTTGTACGCCTAGGCCCCGAAGCTGCTCGCCACTGAAAAATCGCCGGTTCACAAGCGGCAGGTCAGCGAAAGGTGTGGTTTCCAGGAAATGGAGGGTATTAAAGCGTCCGAAAGGCGCATAGAACTGGCCGACCTTGAACTGGAGTCCGGCGGGGAGATTCAGGGTTGTCAGATATCCTTCTTCGATTTCAACGCCCGTCCGGCTGAAAGCAAAAAATATGTCTGCCCTTACATGCGGGTCGACAAACGCCTGAAGGGCCAATTCCAGTTCCTGAAGCTGGATAGAGAAACCATCGCGGGTGGAATGAGGTTCATGGGCATCCAGCCGGAAGGTGGGTGTTTCGGAAAAATAGTTGAAGCTCTGCGTCCATACACCTGAAATGTCGATATTTTGGTCGCCGGCGGAAATCCTTGGATTCTGCAGGAAATCAGCGACCTTGCTTCCAGCATCGGTATTCTCAGCCATGGCCGGAAACCCTGAGACCAAGAGGGAGATTGTGCTGACTAAGGAGAGTCCTGGTCTCTGTTTTCGCCGTTTGGGTTGCATTTCGTGCCTATCGTCGCTGGAAGCGCAAAAATATGCGTTAGCGAGAAGGCCATGATATGCATTTCGCAAAAATTGTCAATAGACAGGGAAGCAGGGTGAAGGGTCTAGTCGTCGGAGGATTCCCGGCGAGGAACCGGATCCGATTCTTCTTGACCTTTTGACTCGGACAGTCCGAATACTTGCTGCAGGAGGGATGTGAACTCTCCGTCGCCAACACCGGCTTCCTCTTTCTTGAGGAGGGTGATTGGCTCATGCAGGAATTTTTTCATCAGAGACTGGGTCAGATAGTCGATTTTTTCCGCTAGTTCCGGGGTCAGGTCGTTACGGCGGCCAATCACCCGTTCAATCTCCGCCTTCCGGATGGCGTCGTATTTGTTCTGCAGTTGGCGAATCGTCGGGACGACCTTAAGGGTTTTCAGGTAGAGCGGGAATTTCTCCACCTCCTCTTCGACGATCATTTCGGCTTTCTGTGCTTCGGCATTACGGTTCTGTAGGTTCCGGGCGACGACCTTGTCCAGGTCATCGATGTCGTAAAGATAACAGCCCTCGATACGGCTGACCGCTGGGTCAATGTTCCGGGGCAGGGCAATATCGATCAGGAAGATCGGCCGGTATTTGCGCTGACGTGCGACATCTTCCATCAGTGAACGATGGATGAGAATGTCAGGTGCAGCTGCCGAGGCGATGACGACGTCGGCTGCAGCCAGATTTTCGCGGAGCTCATGCAGGCCTGCGGCACGTCCACGGAACTCCTCGGCCAGCCTCAGGGCATTATGAATGGACCGATTGGCGACCGTAATACTTCTGAGTCCGGTAGACAGCAGGTGCCGGGCGGTCAGCTCCGCCATTTCGCCTGCCCCCAGGAGAAGGGCCGTTCGTTCGCTGAGGTCATTGAAAATCTCTTTTGCCAGTTCGACCGCGGCATAGCCAATAGAAACGGCATTTTCAGCGATTGCGGTGTCGGTCCGGACCCTTTTCCCAACACTGAATGCACGGTGGAACAGTTTGTTGAGAACCACTCCCGTGGCATTGGCCTCGGCCGCGAGCTGGTAGGCATCTTTCATCTGCCGCAGGATCTGTGGCTCGCCCACAACCATTGAATCCAGAGAACTTGCCACCCGGAATACGTGCTTAATGGCATCGTTGGATACGTAGGAATAGCTATGCTCTCTCAGCATCGGTTCCGGGAGGTCACATCGGGAAGAGACTGCAGAGTAAACGGCGTCAATGGCCTCTCTGGCCGAACCAGAAGCGCATACGAATTCGGTCCGGTTACAGGTGGAGATCAGGACAAACTCTCTGATGCCCTGATGGCCAGTCATTTCGTTCACCATTTTCCGGGTCTGTTCTGTGTCAAATGAGAGCTTTTCGCGAAGCTCAACATTTGCCGTCCTGTGATTGACCCCGATAACGGAAATTTCCATGCCTTTATCCGTCATGGCTGTCCGGATGCACCGGTCTCCTTCGGAGTATCCGATCCGTGGAACATGATTCCTCCGGACATGTTGCGAATCAGTTTTGTGCTCATGACGCCGGAGAGGGCGATAGAGAAGCAGATAATGGAGCCAATGGCAGCCCGGCGGGCCCAGATAGCACCAGTGGAACGGGCCGCAAGCAGCGCGCTATACAGGAGCCAGCACATAACAAACACCACGGTCAGGGGATCATAGAAACCGTCATGGCGCTTCAGTACGGCCATTTTGACAGTTCCGAGTACAAGCCCGATCGAAAACAGTACATATCCCCAGTTGAGCCCGAGCCTGTTAATCCGGTCGAGAATGTCCAGCGGTGGCAATAGATGGCCGGCCGCCGGGCGGTGGTGTTTCAACCGGCGGTCCTGGAGTGCATATAGGCCAGATGCAAAGGCAGAAATGCTGAAAAGCCCTGATCCCAGTGCCGCTGCAAGGACATGGATTGTGGTCCATGTTGTGAATACAGCGCTTC
>CAZSFB010000154.1:5038-6737 GCA_964606035.1 uncultured bacterium
AGTCGCATCAATAGAGATGAGCCCAAGGGTAAGGTGGAGGGCGGCCAGCGGGACGGCCATGGCACCCAGGGTTCTTGTGCGAAAGCGGTTGTAGACGATCAGGTAGAGACCAACCGTGCAGAGTGAGAGAAGCACAAACAGATCGGAACTGTTTGAAAAGAGCCACGTTTCCCGGGTGACATGCACCACGATTAAGGCCACTGTCAGGGTTGCGCAACCACCGATGGTGGCCCATCGGGACAGCTTATCCCAAATCGTTTTCTTCTTGCCAGCCCAAAGCAGCCACACGTGGGCAACGCTTGAAATCAGAAGCATATGGAGCGCGACGATGAGAAGTAGCTTGTACAACGGCAGATCCCTTAGAGAAGCTTCCTGATTTTCCTTAAACCCCAGTTTGGGGAGGTCACCTGTAACTAAGTATTCCCATAATCGGGTGTTGTTCAAATCCATAAGCGGTTGAACGCTTCGATTATAGCGGCGGGCAGGGATTGCGCGCCGGCACTAGAGTTGTATACAATAAGCAACTAGCATCAATAGGGCACTAAATTGGCGAAACCACTCTTAAAATTCGATAGCCATCTAACACTTCGGGAGCGGATTGTGGAAACAGTCCGGGATGCGATCATCCGGGGAAACCTAAAGCCAGGCGAACGGGTTGCGGAGAGTGAGGTCGCCCGGTCTCTTGGGATTAGCCGGACACCCATCCGGGAGGCCTTCCGGCAACTCGAGAGCGAGGGATTCCTGACAGTAGTGCCCCGGAAAGGAGCCGTTGTCAGCTCTTTCAGTGAAAAGGACATTGGCGAGTTCTATGAGGTGAAGGCTCTGCTCGAAGGCGAGGCGGCACGTCTGGCATTGCCCTGGATGGGCCCCAAAGAGATTGGCAGGCTCAGAGATCTCAATGAAAGCATGCGGGCGGCAGCAGCCCGTGGAGATGCCCGCTCTATATTCAAGGCCCACAACGATTTTCACCTGACATTCGTGGACCTCTGCGGGAACGACAAACTGAAGGATCTCATCCATCAACTTATGTCCCAGTTCGCCCGTTTCCGGTATCTCCTTTCGGTAAAAGGGGAGGTCAATGACTCCCTTATGCAACACGAGGAAATCATTAAGGCGTTTGAGAGCGGGAATGCAGACCGCGTCGCCCAGCTCGTCAGGGACAATGCCCGAACCGGAGCCCAGAATATCCGGGAGAAGATTCTGAAAGCAGCTCCAGAATCCCCTTCGGCCAGCCGTACGGCGGCCTCGACTCCTTGAAAACCGGTTGAATATCGGGCATTTATGCGCCCCGTATGCCGACAGTTCTCGACTCGCGGGTGCTTGTGCTGAACCGGCTGTATCAGCCGATCAATGTCATTTCGCTTCGTCGTGCAATTGTCATGTTCTATCAGGGGCTCGCGAGTGCGGTGACGCCGGAGTTCCAGACTTTTGATTTCGACTCGTGGGCATCATTGTCAGTAGCGGTGGACGAGGAGCGACTCGGCCTGGTGGATGGTGCGGGGATGCGAGTCCCCCGAGTGATCCTGGTCCGGCGCTGTGACTGGGTCCCCCAGCGTAATGTGAAATTCAATCGCGCATCCATTTTTGCGCGTGACAAGAACCGTTGTCAGTACTGCGCACGGACGCTCCCGCGGCATGAACTGAATCTGGATCACGTGGTACCCCGCTCGCAGGGCGGACGAACAACGTGGGAGAACGT
>CAZSFB010000155.1:0-6729 GCA_964606035.1 uncultured bacterium
GACGATTTCCTGCTGGCATACGGCCGGGACTTTCCATCTTCGGGGATATTTCTTGAAACTTCTTCTCCGCTCAAGGTCGGGACCAAGGTCGAACTGGTATTCAGGCTTCCGCCGGAACTTGCCGAGCATCAGGGTGTCCATCATGTGAAGGTGATGGGCGAGGTGAAATGGGTCTCCAGTGACAGCAATGAAACCACGGATCCGGGGCTCCGCGGAATGGGAATCCATTTTATCGATCCGGGTGAGGATTCCTTGAAACTTCTCGAAAAAATCGTGAAGAAGATCGCCGTGTTTCCGGCCGGCTCCGGGCCCACCCGGCACTAAATCCGTTCAAGCAGCATGATGGACTCGATATGGGCCGTCATGGGGAACTGGTCATATATCCCGGCAGACAGAATCCGGTATGTGCCGTTCGTTAGCAGGGGTTTTACGTCACGCGCCAGCGTGGCCGGATGGCAGGAAACATAGGCGATCCGTCCGGGAACCAGCTTTTCAGCAAATGTCTGCAGTGCCTCGCAACCCTCCCATGGCGGATCAAGGACCAGAAAATCACAGGGCTGAAGGCGACCGGCAAGCCCCGCATCCACCACCGACGGATAGACCTTCACGTTGCCAAGGTTGAGCGACTGGAGATTGTCCTTGAGTTGCGCGAGTGCCGTCGCATCGACCTCCACGGCATCAACCCACCGGGTCCTCCGGGCGAGCCCGGCCGTAAAAGTTCCAATCCCGGCAAAAAGCTCAACCACCCGGACCTTCCGGTCTTTTATGAACGAGTCCACCCGGGCCGTCATTTTTCGTGCCAGTGCAAAATTTGCCTGGGAAAATGCCAGTGGACTGATTCCGATCTCCAATCCCGATGCTGTCCGGAATGTTACCGGTGAACCCGGCCGGCGAATCCACCGTGGCCCCGACTTGCGGTCTTCAAAAACCGCGGCCGCATCATCTCCGCCCCGTTCACCCGCCACCATGACCAGTTCCCCTGGAACGGGATCCATCAGGTGCCGTGAACGGATTTCAGCCAGCAGCCGGTTCAGGGCAGGAGAAGCAACAGGACACTCCGGGATCTCCGTAAGATCGCGCGAATGCTTCCGCCGGAATCCGATCAGGGGGCGGCCACCTTCCCGCACTACACCGAACCGGATCCGGTTCCGGTAGTGGAGAAAATCCGACTGCTCAAAATCTACCTCCGGCAGGTAACCGGAAAGTCCGTTCTGCTCGAATGCTCTTAGAAACAGCTTCTTCTTTTCCCGGACCTGCGCTGCGGGAGACAGGAACTGGAAATCGCAGCCACCGCACTGGAGCGCCACCGGACAGGATGCTTCCACACGGTCAGGGCCAGCCGACACCACTTCCAGAAGTTCCGCTTCCATGTGGTGTTTTCTTTCTGCAAGAACACGGACCTTCACCACATCACCTGGAACGGCATTTGCCACATGCACCGGACGGCCACCGGGCCCTAGGCCGTAGGCATCACCGGAGTGGAGGAGGCCCTCGATCCGTATTTCGAGGACTTCGCCGGAAGTATTGCCGCCGGAAACGTTCACCGGGGCACCGGCCATGCGGCACCGGGGCGCCCGAAATGCATCAGGGCCCAGCCTCGCTTCACTGCTTCGCGGAACAGGAACGGATCGGGATTGACGGCGACGGGATGCCCCACCGCTTCCAGCGCCGTAATGTCGGACAGCGAATCGCTGTAGAAGAATGACCGGTTCAGGTCGATGCCTTCATCCCGGGCGAACCTTTCCACATGTACCCGCTTGCCATCGCCATAGCACATGGGTTCGATCACGCGCCCGGTGAAGAGACCATCCTGGCCGACCTCCAGCCGGGTGCAGATGTATCCATCCAGTTCCAGCCACCGGGACACCGGGTCACAGACATATGGAGTTGAAGCGGACAGAAGATATATGCGGTCTCCGCGGCGGCGGTGCCACCGGACCTGCTCTATGGCATCCGCCGAGATATGGTCCCGTACGTATTCCCTGAACCATTGATCGCATTCCTCGATAAAAAGCCGCTCCGACTGTCCGCGCATGATCCTGAGAGCACGGGCAGCCGCTTTCTGGGGATCCAGAAGCGTCAGCTTGTGGAGCACAAGCGTATAGGTTGTTACGGCCAGGTCGGCCAGCCGGAAGCGACCACTCTCGAACATGGCTTTCGCAAAAAGACGCCCGGAGTTCTCGCACAGCAGCGTATCGTCAAGGTCAAAAAAGGCGGCTGATGACATCAGATGCTCCGGCCGTGGTCACGGCCCTTTGCCTCACTATACAGTCGGCAGCAGTCCCTCAAGTGACGGGTTCGTGAAACCAAGACGTTCCAGTTCCGGCTTCCATGCATCAGGAGCTGGCTCCCGCAGGTGGATATTCTCGCCTTTCCAGCAGAACCGGAGTTCCGCCGCATGAAGCAGCAACCGGGAGGCCCGTATTCCGCCGGATTCGCTATCCCCGGCAACCGGAAATCCGGCACCCGACAGGTGCCGGCGGATCTGCCTGGTACGCCCAGTCTCAAGTTCAAGCCAGAGCAATGCCGCCCTCGGCGAGCGGTCCGTGACCATTGCATGAGTAACCGCCTCCCGGCCGTCCAGCGGACTTTCAAAAGTCATCCGCTCCCAGTCTGGCGCTGGACTGACCACTGCAAGGTAGTTCCGCGCAATCTCCCGGTTCGCAAACAGGCGGTTCAGTTCCGCCTGAGCAGATCTGGACCGGGCCACGGCGATGAGTCCGCTTGTCGGGGCATCAAGCCTGTGGGTGATAAAGCCGCCACCCTCAATGCCCGTCTTGAGCCATTCCTGAAGGGTCCCCCGGATTCCCTGCCGTGTAGGTTCCACCGGCATCCGGGCCGGCTTGGAAATGACAGCAATATCCAGATTTTCAAAAACCAGCCGCGGAGCTTCGGTGGATTGGACTTCCACCGGTTCGAAAATCTCCACCAGCTGGCCTGCCTTAACGGGCCGGGAACAGACCCGCACCCGGATGCGGTCCACAAATACGGAGCCTGCCTCGATCATCTGGCGGGCACGGGTACGGCTGATACCGGGGGACTTCGCCGGAATCACACGATCCAGGCGCTCACCGTCCTGGTCGGACCCGGTCACAAACTCACCAATGGGATCCCGGTTCACGGGGCAGTAACGTCACAGGCAAGGAAAGGAACGGTTGCAATCAGACCCGGTGCAGGAAGCTGGTCCGGATCACCCGATTCAAAAACGATATAGAAATTATTGTCATCCGACGGCCCATCCGTGAATCCCGCAGCTGTGAACCCGCTGGAATCGAAGGCGATGGTGAACTGCCCGGTGGACGGATTGAAAGAGAAGGGCACCGGGGTTCCGGCCGGATTTCCCGGATCAACTGGCGATGCAAGATCGGCTTCGTCCACTCTGAAAAGAGTCGTACCGGAGATGGCCGACGGCGACGAAAACCGTCCGTTGACGCCCGCCGCTGCATTGAACGCGCAACCGGTCACAATATTGCCACCCTGCACCCGGGCATACGCAGGAGTCGTGAACTCCACACCATTTTTCACCGTGACAGTGACGAACGCCTCCACAGGGACCGGTAGTCCGTCTCCACCAATGGGCGAAAACCGGTTCGTTGCCTGCAAGGTGATCCGGCTCTCAGCTTCCTGCTCAAGCGGAGTCAGGGGATGTCTGAGCGGATCCCCGATCATAAGGTCGAAGGAGCCTCCACCGGTCACGATAATGGGATAGGGACCGGTAAACGGCAGAATTCCGAATCCGTTTTCCATCTTGTACCTGATGACACCGCTGTCCACCTCGTTCAGCACCCGCCCCTGGATCAGAAGAAGCGGCTGGGTACCGTTGTTGGTGGTGATAGTCGCCTGGGCATCCACCTGCTGGGTACCGGCGGCACCATCATCAAAGGGGGAAATAAGCTGGAATACGGGCTGGGTTGACGGTCCGCCACCCCCGCACCCCTGAAGCGCGGTCATCGCCGCCAGTGCGATAACTAGAATACCGGTAGTGGATCTGGACATACGCATCCGGAGAGGTTCATAGGGTTCACCCGCCCTCCAGGTCAACTCCCGTGATACGCAGCATGGATTTTCCGCCCGTTTTATCCGTAGAATCGCCCGGAAGTGACAGCTAATGGAAACATACCGGCAGACGGGAGCCTGCCTCTGACGAAACTCGAATTTGCCGGGCTTGTTGCCGCCCCCATTGCCATTTTCTCGATTCTCGTAGTACTGGCCATGCTTCCCGCCTGTTTCGGCGGCTTTCATTTTGACGACACCCTCCTCATCACGGATAACCGCCATCTTCTTGAGGAGCACTACCTTTCCCAGTATTCACAGCAGAACTGGTTCCGCTGGCGTCTTTATCAATCCTTCAAGTTCGATATCCTGCTGGCTGGCGGAAAGATTTCACCCGAGCTCATGCACTTCATGAACATCGCCAACCACCTCCAGATGGGTGTGGTCTGGGCGCTATTCGTCTGGTGGGTCCTGAAACGGATGGGCAGGTCACCACGTTCGCAGGTGTTTATCACCGTCATTTCCACTGGTATCTTCCTGCTTCATCCCATCGTGAGCGAGCCTGTCGCCTATGTAGCCGGCCGTGCCGACATCCTCTCGGCACTTTTCATGTTCACCGGTGTGCTCCTCTACTGTTTTCTGTTTGTGACAGAACTGAATAGCCCCGGCGGCTGGATCAGGGCGGTCATTTCCTACTCGGTGTCCATGCTCATGCTCGTCTGGGCGATCTTCACAAAAGAGTCCGCCATCATCTTCCCGATACTCATGATCGGAGTCTGGCTGCTCGCCTTCCAGAAGGCGCCGTCTGCCTTCGCAAAAATCAAATGGGGACTCGGCCTGCCAGTGTTGCTGGGCATCGGTCTAGTCGTTGCCAGGGCCATCGTATTCGGTACCCCCGGCAATCCGGACACGGATCGTGCCGTGGACGCGACGCTCGCGACCAACGCCTATGCGGTAGTCCATTACCTGCGGCTATGGTTGCTTCCCATCGGTCAGAGCTTTGATCACGACTTCCCGGTTGTTTCAGGGTTCTTCACTGTCCAGTTCCTCGTGGCGCTCGTTGTGATCGGCGGCCTGATGTATGCGGGCTGGTGGTTCCGTGACCGGGAACCGCTTGTCACTTTTGGAATCTTTCTCTTTTTCCTCGGCCTCGCACCGACCACCAGCCTGATTCCTATCAAGGATCTGCTGGTGGAACGCCGGATGTATGTGCCCTCAATGGGGCTGGCGCTGGTCGCTGCGACGGCAATCCGGGCGCTGATCATCCGCGCCCGCGCAACCGGCAGCCACCGCCGGGCACACCGGCTCCACCGGCTCGCCACCGGGCTGATTCTGGTCCTGGCGGTCTTCTCGCTGAGACGCGGATTTGTCTGGAGTTCTGAGATTTCCCTCTGGGAAAACGCTGCCTGGAAGATTTCAGGTTTCGGCTTCAAGGGCTCAGGCAAGTCACGGCCCTGGCGGAACCTGGGTACGGCCTATCTCCAGGCAGGAAATCCCGGACGGGCGCTTGAGGCATTCAGCATCCTGTTCAAGGTGGATCCCCGGAACGTGGAGGGGTTCATTAACGCCGCTGAAGCGCTCCGCCAGCTGAGCTATTTCGACGACGCCTGGGATATCCTGAGCAAGAATGTCATCGCCCTCGATCCGGCCAATGTGCAGGCACGTTACAACCTGGCACTCATCGCCGAGCAGCGCGGCCAGCCGGACCGGGCCCGGGAGTCACTTGAAGAGGTCCTCAAGTTCCAGCCCGATTTCATCCCCGCAATTGTGAGGCTGGGCACCCTTGCATACGCAAGCGGTGAGCCGCTCGTGGCCCGCGACTACTTCGAGCGGGTCATTCGTACCGACCCCTCCGACACTACAGCGCACCGGTATCTCACCATCATCTATTCCAAGGATGCGCCGGATTTTGTCCGTGCCAAGGACCATGCGGAAAAACTCGCCAGGCTGCTTCCCGAGGATTCCGCAGCCCAGCGGGAAGTGGCCCGTTTCGCCGTCCGCACCAACGACCTTGCCCGGGCGTTCCGGATCTATGAACAACTTGTGGCAGCAGATCCATCAGATGTGGACTCACTGCTGGCACTGGCCTCGCTCCATGCCCGGAACCGTGAATATATCGCCGCGTGCGCGTGGGCCCAGAGAGCGGCCCGGATCGACCAGCTTGCGGCGGAGGATTTCCTTGCCTACTGCCTTGTGCCGTCGCAGAAGCCACGTCCACAGCCAGAAGCCGCAGAACAAAATCCCCGTTGATGTTTCCTGACAGGGAACATGAAGGCCCGAGGTATCAGTGTTTTCCGGCGGAGCGGTTCTCGCTCCTGCCTTGGCTGCCTGTTTCCGCCTGATGGTTGAGGCGTGGGTCCTCGCCGTCAGTGAATTCCGCAATAAAATCAATCGCTCGCTCAATGGCGGTGCGAAATGCAGACCCTTCGGGAAGCTTGTCCCGGAGTTTCTGGAGAGATGATCCGTCCATGGATCCGATCTTTGGAAGTCCTTTGCGCAACCCTGTCCCTCACCAACAGCAAGTCAGCTGAACTCGCGGAATCAATTACTGGCCGCTCTACCCTTACTCTACAAAGAAGGAGCTCCGCGAATCGGAGCTCCTTTGAACCCCATATTCGCCCGGCCTGACCATCCATATCCTGAGCAGTTTCACTCTGCCGGATTCACAGCGCGTCATTCAAAGCGCATTGCGGCATTCCGAAATAATCTTCCTGCTGCCTCCAAAATTCCTGTTTT
>CAZSFB010000156.1:0-6721 GCA_964606035.1 uncultured bacterium
CCTAGGAAAAGGCTCTGTATTCTCGGATCCACTGGCTCCATCGGCGTGAGTGCGCTGGATGTGGTCCGCCAGCACCCGGACCGCTTTCAGGTCGAGGCGCTAGTGGCTGGCACCAACACGCAGGTCATGGCCGAGCAGGTGCTTGCCCACCAGCCGCGCATTGCTGTCATGGCGACCGAGGAAAAGGCAGCGGAACTGAAACGGCTTGTCCCCACCTACGAGGGTGAAATTGTTTACGGTCCGCAGGGCTACCGGATGGCCGTCCAGATGGACATCGTGGATTCCGTGGTGTCAGCCATTGTCGGTGCGGCCGGCCTTGAACCCACGCTCTGGGCCATTGAGGCAAAAAAGGAGATCGGCCTCGCCAACAAGGAAACCCTCGTCACTGCCGGCGAGCTGGTGAACCGCAAGATCAAGGAACATGGCGTCACAATGCTCCCTATTGATAGCGAACACTCCGCCATTTTCCAGGCACTGGAGGGCAACCGGCGCAGCCAGGTGAAAAGGTTGATCCTGACCGCTTCGGGCGGGCCGTTCCGGACATGGCCCAAGGAGAAGATCGCGCAAGCTACAGTCGCCGAAGCCCTGAAACACCCCAACTGGGCGATGGGCCGCAAGATAACCATCGACTCTGCTGGCCTCATGAACAAGGGGTTGGAAGTCATCGAGGCGATGTACCTTTTCGACATGACCCCGGAGCAGGTGGGCGTCGTCGTTCATCCCCAGTCAATCATCCACTCGATGGTCGAATACATCGACGCATCGGTAATGGCCCAGCTTTCCGTTCCGGACATGCGGCTGCCGATCGCCTACGCGCTTGCCTACCCCGACCGTATCGCCGCAACGATCCCCTTCCTCGACTGGTCAAAAACCCGGGAGCTGACTTTCGAGGAACCCGATCTGGATCGTTTCCCCTGCCTGCAACTCGCATTCGATGCCATCCGGGCCGGAGGCTCCATGCCCGCCGTGCTGAATGCGGCGAACGAGGTGACGGTCGAGGCATTCCTGGCTGATAAGCTCCGCTTCTACGACATCCCGGCGATCAACTCCGAAGTTATGGGACGTCACCGGACCGTCCGGCTGGACACGCTCCAGCAGGTGCGTGAGGCGGATGCCTGGGCCCGGGAAGAAGCATCAAGGCTGGTGGAAGCAAGAGCCGCCTGAACCGGTCAGCCCGCGACAATCTGTCCGTTCCGGGCGATACGGAGACGCCCCTCGCCTGGAACTTCCGGCGCCGGAGAGAGCGGCTCACCGTTCCATCCGGCGAGTACGCGGGCTTCCGGTCCGGAGAGCCCGCCGCGACCGGAGGGGAGATCATGCAGGCGTACCTCGTACCCCTGCTCTCGTAGCGATTCAATCAAGGTCCGGGCGAGTGCGACCTGACGGTCCAGGCGCTTCTGCTCCACCAGATTATTGAAGAGTTCCTCCGGCTGTCCGCCGAACGGTTCCAGTTCCAGCACCACTCGGGGAGCGACCAGCTCCCGGTGGATCCTCACCATCAGTTCGCCACTCCTCGCTGACGCCCGCCACGAGATAAGTCGAGGAGAATCCCCCGGCTGAAACGGCCGTAGGCCGTCGTAATCCCCTGTAGGGTCCGCATGACGGCCCGTCTGCTCAGCTTCCGGAGACGGCTGCTCAAGATCGGAAAGCTCCGCAGCACCCAGGCGCGCAGGTGCCACCACGATCTCGGCTCCATCGTCGTTTCGCCGCCGCTTTTCAATAATTCCGAACGGAAACAGGGTGCCGATCTCCACGTGCTGAACCCGGTAGATTCCCCGCCGAGCGAACCGGACTTCCACATGCGCATCGAAAGTGGTTCCGGCCAGAACCTGCTGCACCCATGGCGATGAGACGATCCTGACACCGTTGCGTTCCAGTGGAGTCCACCACCGGTTCCGCGTCCATTTCTGCCAGGCAGTCCGGGGACGGTCATCCGGATGGCGTATCTCCGGAAAAACCTGCAGGAGATACGAGTTGATCCGCTTGCGCCGAACAGTGATCCGGTACGGTATCGCCGCAGCGGAACCGGCATCGATCCATGGGCCCGGCTGCACACGGGCTTCCACGTTCCGGAGCACGACCTCGCTCCATATGCCTGAAGCCGCCACAAGACCAAACAGGAGTCCCAGGAAAATGAACAACACATTGTTGCCGGTATTGAGGGCGGCGATAGCGATAGCCGCCGAGAGCCCGGTATACAGCCAGCCCGTCTTGGTCGGCTTCACGCGCCGGGGCGGCACAAGCCACGATGTTACCCGGCTCCAGATGGTGGAGCGTGATGGTGCGACTCCAGTGACGATCTGTTCAGCAAGGACTGCCAAGCGGCGTGCCCTCACACCCCGGGCACGGGGGCCTCAAGCGCAGCGATCTGGCCCCGCACCCAGTCACCCGTGGCGGCGAAGGTTTCCCCTGCACGTTCAGGGGCCTCGAACAGAACCTCCCTGAACACCTCCTCCATGATGGACCGGAGTCCGCGGGCACCGACCTTCTGCTTAATGGCGTGTTCGACAATCGCCTCGATAGCATCAGGGCTGAACTCCAGCGTTATGCCATCCATGGCAAGAAGCTGGGTATATTCCTTCAGGATTGAATCGGGCGGATCGGTGACGATCCGGACCAGTTCTGCCCGGCTGAGCGGCGACATCTCCGCCACGACGGGAAGCCGCCCGAGAAGAACCGGAATCATTCCATAGGAGGACAGATCCTTTGTCGTGATCCGCTTCCGTCGAAGCGGCGCCGTAAGCACTGGTTCACCGCCAGTGCCGGTTCCGAATCCGATGGGGCGGCTCTCGAAATCCGGCCTCAAGTCGCTGAATGCGCCAGCACATATAAACAGGATATGCGTGGTGTCCACCTCGACGAAATCGTGCCGGTTCCAGTGCTGCGTGACATTCATGGGGACAAACATGCGCTGGCCTTCAAGCATCTTGAGAAGCGACTGTTGTACACCCTCGCCGCCGATATCCCTGGAGCCCGCCCCGGTGCGTACATGGCCGGTCCGGCGTGCGATCTTGTCGATCTCGTCAATAAAAATGATGCCGCGCTGGGTGTCAGCCACATTGCCGCCAGTCTTGAACAGCAGCTCTGCGACCATCACCTCGACATCTTTCCCATAGTAGCCAGCCTCGGTATATTCGGTTGCATCGCAAACCACGAACGGTACGTCGAGGACTTCCGCCAGGTTCCGGGCAATATGGGTCTTCCCGCAACCCGTGGGGCCGATCAGCAGGATGTTCGACTTGCGGATGGGTACGCCAGCACGGCGGTCCGCATGGAACAGCCGCTTGTAATGATTGTAGGCAGCGGTGGCGACAACCTTTTTCGCCTCACCCTGGCCGATCACAAAGCGGTCGAGATGCTCGAATATCTGCCGGGGCGTAAGCTGGGGCGTGGCCTTCGGAGGCTGGGGAGAAACCGGTTTGCCAGGAGGAATTGCCATCGCTGTAATGGTACCCGCCCTGAAACCCGTATGCCACGGGGCAGCCGGTTACTTCTTCCATCCGCCTTTTGCACCCTGGACCATTCCGAACGGACCGACGGGCCAGTTGTATCCAAGGGTCATCACCTTGTCGACATCGGCGGGAGTCGCAATCCCCTCTTGGACCACCTTCTGAGCCTCCTGGATCATAGCGAAATAGATCCGGTTGGCGACAAAGCCGTATTTTCCGGGGGCATCCTTCACGCGGATGGACTGCTTGCCGATTTTCTCCACCACCAGTTCGCAGGCACGGATTACATCTTCGAGGGTCTCGGGCTGGTGGATAATCTCCACCACCTTCATGAGCGGTACAGGCGAAAAAAAATGGATCCCCAGGAACCGGTCCCGTCGCTGGACCGACTGGGCAAGTTCCGTGATCGAGAAGCCGCTGGTATTTGAAGCGAGGATCGCACCGGGTTTCACGACCGTATCCAGCTCACCGAACACCTTCTGCTTGAGCGGCTTGTTCTCAGGGACCGCCTCGATCACCAGATCACAGTCCTTCAGGTCGCTGATATCCAGCGTAAAAGCGACCCGAGATTGCGTCCGGCGAGCCTCGTCGGGGGTAATCTTGTTCCGCTCGACGGCACGCTCAAGCCCGTACCGGCCAGTGGCCAGCTCGACCTGGGATTTTTCGAGGAACTTCTCCTCGACTTCTCTCACGACAGCCTCGTAGCCCGCCAGTGCCAGCACTTGCGCGATGCCCGTTCCCATCACTCCGCCGCCGACAATTCCAACCTTCTCGATCCCCATAGGATACCCTTTCCGCTTCCAGCTGATTCAGTTTCGTCTATCATACGGCTCCGGAGCCGGAAACCCGCCCATGAGCCAGGAAATCCTGAGAACCCTTCTCGCCGAAGTCCGGGCCTGCAGGGCCTGTGAGAAAGTCCTGCCACTCGGCCCCCGGCCGGTGTTGAGGGCCTCACCAACCGCGCGGCTTCTCATCGTGGGCCAGGCACCAGGCACAAAGGTTCACGCCACCGGCATTCCGTGGAACGATCCGAGCGGCGACCGGCTCCGCCAGTGGCTCGGTGTGAGCCGGGAAACATTCTACGACGAGGCACTGATCGCCATTATTCCTATGGGCTTCTGCTATCCCGGCCGGGGCAAGGGTGGCGACCTTCCACCCCGGCCCGAATGTGCGGAACTGTGGCTGGAGCGGCTGCTCGCCTTTCTCCCAGAGATCAGACTCACGCTGCTCATCGGTCAATACGCACAAGCGCATTACCTCAAGGACCGGAGGCGGGAGACGCTCTCTGGCACGGTAAAAGCCTGGCGGGATTACCAACCTGAATACCTTCCCCTGCCCCATCCATCACCACGCAACCGCAGATGGCTGCGCGACCGTCCGTGGTTCGAACAGGAAGTGGTTCCGGAACTGAAAATGCGGATACGGGAGCTGGGCATTCCGCAGTACACCTGAAAAATGCCCGACGGGATCAATCCCGGTCGAAGCAGGTCGGAATGTGAACGATCTGTTTGAGGGCAGCGAAGTGGGTCATGTTTAGATGCAGCGGGGTAATCGAGACATACCCCTGCTTCACCGCATTGAAGTCGGCATGGTCGTGCGTCTCGATCACCCGTTGTTCGCCGGCGATCCAGTAAACAGTCCGGCCCATGGGCCCTTCCATCGGTTTCACGAGCTGGTCGTACCGGCGGCGTCCCTGGATCGTTACCCGGGAGCCCTTGATCTCGTTTTCCGGCAGGGCCGGGATATTCACATTGAGAAGCGTGTCCGGCGGGAGCTGATGACTGAGAACCCATTTGGCCACGTCCACTGCCACCTTCGCTGCTGGAGCAAAGTCGGCCTTGTGGGACTTGGTGGCCAAAGAGAAAGCAATGGAGGGAATCCCCAGTATGCACCCCTCCATCGCCGCGCTCACGGTCCCTGAATAGGTAACATCGTCACCCAGGTTCTGGCCGTGGTTGATTCCGCTCACGACCAGATCCGGGGTCCGGCCCCCAAGCACCACGTTGACGCCCATGATGACAGCGTCGGTCGGGGTTCCATCCCAGGCGGTAATGCCAGGAGCGACCTCGATCCGCTGAAGTGGACGCGAAACCGTGAGGGCATGGCCCATGGCAGACTGCTCCCGGTCGGGGGCGGAGATAACCACTTCGGCACCAAGGCCCCGCATCGCATCAGCCAGTGCCCGGATTCCCGCCGACCACACGCCGTCATCGTTGGAAACCAGGATCAGCGGACGTTTTGGTGTGGATTCGCCGGACATGAGGATCATTGCCGCCGGTAACCGGGATTTTGGGAAAAACTGGTCGGGCTGGGGGGACTTGAACCCCCGACCTCACCCACCCCAAGGGTGCGCGCTAGCCAACTGCGCTACAGCCCGATAAGAAACTTTTCAGGTTCCCACGGTCCGGAACCCGCTTAACCGGTTGCAGGGGTTGAATCAATGCCGGTCGGCAGGGAGATCAGGGGTTGAGGATATTCTTGAGGACCTGTGAGGGTTTGAAGGTGAGCACCCGCCGGGCAGAAATCTCGATTTCCTCTCCCGTGTGCGGGTTGCGGCCAATCCGGGTACGCTTGCCCTTCACCACGAAATTGCCGAAACCCGAGATCTTCAGCCGATCCGAGGAGGTAAGCGTTTCCTTCACGATCTCGAACATGCCCTCAACGATGTCGGCGGCTTCCTTCTTGGAAAAGCCCACCTTCTGGTAGACGGCCTCAACAAAATCGGCTTTGGTCATGGTACCCATTGTTGCGAAATGCCGGACGCCTGTTCGAAGACAAAACGTCTCGGGGAGCCATCAGAATTATAGACACATTATAAGCCTGACCGGCAAATAATCAAGTATTATTAGTGCCTTAGCTCTACTCCGAGACTGCCCTTCAGGGCCTCAAGAATCCGGGTCTCCACGGCCCGGACCTGCTCCTCGGTGAGAGTCCCCTCGTGGGATCGCAGTTTCACCGCAACGGCCAGTGAATAGGTCCCCGCCGCCAGCTTTCCGCCCCGGAACAGGTCGAATACCTCGATTTCCTGAACGACCCCCTGTCCAGCCTTTTCGATGGCTGCCGTGAGCTTTCAGGCATTGACGGCATCAGGAACCACAAACGAGAAATCCCGCTTGACGGGTGGAAACCGGTCCAGTTCGGGAACGCCTTTATATTCCGTTTCGACCGAAAAAAGGCTGTCCAGACCAAGCTCCAAAACCGCGACCCGGCCGCGCAGGTCATAAGCCTCGGCCACTTCCGGGTGAAGCTCGCCAAAAACGCCCACTGTTGTG
>CAZSFB010000157.1:0-6708 GCA_964606035.1 uncultured bacterium
CCAGCGGGGCCGATCTCCAGTATGAACAGTCACGCTCGAGATTGATCACTTTTACTTCCAACAGCCGTTTCCTGCGCGACCAGAATTCTGCACCGTTTTGGTGGCGTAAATTATCCTGGACCGCTTCAGGATTCAGGGCACGGCTCCGGTCAGATCTGGATTGCTGCGCTGATACCTTGGCAACTTCCTGGCTTTCCGCCGGTTCAACCTCCATGGCCTTGTTATATTGCCGGACAGAGGCCTTGAATGGCTCCTGATTCTGTAGCGTACGGTATTTCACCGGAATTTTCCCCGGAGAATCGACGTAATGCACGACTCCATTCTCGTCCGAATATTTGTACATTTCAGCAACGGCCGTGGGCGGAAGCAATCCGACCGATGCTATCAATACGCCAGCATATACCCGGAGCATGGTGTGACCTTCAGGCTTCGCCCCAGATTACCGGAACCAGCCGGGAGGTGCCCCTTTTCGCCGGGCCTCTTCCCTAATCTCATCCAGTTTTTTCGGTATCTCTGCCTTTTCCTGCTCCAGAGCAGTTCGCTCCTGATTCAGATCATAGGCCAGTTTCATCCCGCCGGGTGAATCCGGATTTATATAGCCTACCTGTTCGATCTCCTTGATCCGTCTTTCGATCTCGGCGAGACGATCCTCAAGTCGCTTGAGCCTGCCAATCCAGTAGTCGCGAGTGTTTCCTTCGAAATCCACGTCGATGCCCGGCTTCCCCTGCTTGTCGCCTTTAGCAGGCACAGGGGGACTTCCCGCAGGGGCGCTGCCAGGACCTGAAGGCACGATGGGCTCGTGGGATTCCACTGGCTTTATCTCGATCGCCTTGTCACGGTATTTCTCGGGGATCTTGGATTTGGAGTCCACGTATTCGGTTTTGCCGTCATCAGTAGTGAATTTATAAACAGCAGCCTGCAAATCAGGTCCCGACAGAAGGCCCAGAAATATACCCAGCAGAAGAAGCCGTCCCCACAAGCATTTGGGTGTAGTCATAAGTTTAATGATATCGCGTTTGGGCTTCCATCGCAAAAGTCGATTGACTCGCTAAAAGCGGCGGGGCTAGAAAGTCCGAACGGCATTATGGCGAAAAAGATACTCATCATTGATGACGATCCCACCATTCGGATGCTTTTGAGCGTGTCACTCAAGGCGAAGGGCATGGAATGCATCGAAGCTACGGATGGGCAGGAGGGCTTCCGTGAGGCCCTGATCCAGCTTCCAGACCTTATCGTGATGGATCTTTCGATGCCTAACATGAACGGCTTTGAAGCCTGCGACAGGTTGCGGGCCCATGAAAAGACCCGGGCCATCCCCATATTGATACTCTCTGGTGAGTCCACCAGCCTGAATCAGGAGATATTGAGCGGTGCCCTAAAAGCCAATGGTTTTCTGGCAAAACCTTTTGACCGCGCCAAGCTATTTGACGCGCTGGCCAAGGTCCTTCCCGGTTTCATCCAGTGACGCCTCGCCACGCGCCTTCAGTACGGCTGGCAGCTTCTTGTATATCCCTCCGAAACCGCCATTAGACATCAACAGGATTACATCTCCTGCACGGGATTCGGCGGCCAGCGCCTCGACAATCCCGTCAACTGAACTGAATGTTCTGGCATCGGCCTTCTCTGACACCAAATCAGCAACCAGTTGCTCCACGGAAAACCGTTCGTGTTCATCCACTTTTCCCGGATTGTCCACTGGAGCTACGATAATTCGGTCTGCGCTCCTCAACGCCGCGACATAATCCTTCTGGAACACTTTGCGCCGGGAGGTATTCGTCCTCGGCTCAAAGACGGCCCAGAGCCTCTGCATGGGAAAGCGCATCCGTACACACGATATCGTCTCACGCACGGCGGTCGGATGATGGGCGAAATCGTCAATGACAACCACGCCTCCAATATCCGCGATGATATCCTGCCGTCGCCGCACACTCTGGAATGATTCGAGAGCTTCCCTGAACAGTTCAGGCCTCATTCCGATAGCATCAGCGACCGCCGCGACTGCGATCGTATTTTTCAGATTGTGGGTTCCAAACAGTGGAGAAGATGCCCGAACCCACAAGACACCGTTTCTAAATATCTCTATCCGGCATTGAGCAGGGCTCGCCGATACAATCCGGCCCCACCACTCCTGCTGATGATCATCGGTTGAATAATATCTGATCCGTCCACGGCATTCGGCCGCCAATGCCCTCACGATGGGATCATCCCCATGAGCAACAAGAGCCCCCTCCGCGGGGATTAAATCCACAAACTTTCTGAAGGCAGATTTTACCGCGTCCAGATCGCGGAAAATGTCAGCATGGTCAAACTCGCATGAGGTGAGAATTGCTGTGCGAGGGGCATAGTGAAGGAATTTTGATTCTTTATCGAAGAAAGCGGTGTCGTATTCATCACCCTCAACGACAAACCACGGACCGCTGCCCGTGCGATAGCTGCTCCCGAAATTCTTGAGCACACCGCCCACGAGAAAGGTGGGGTCCAATCCGGAATGGGTAACCACCCAGGCAGCCAAGCCACTGGTCGTGGTCTTCCCATGAGTACCGGCAACCACGATTGAATGACGCCCCTTTATAAAAAACCTGTGCAACGCCTGAGGCATCGAGCAGTATTCAATCCCGGATTTCAGCAGTGCCTCCACCTCCGGATTGGTTTTAGACACTGCATTCCCAACGATCACCAGATCGGGGTTCCATAAAAGGTTGTCGGCACTGTATCCCTGGAAGACTGGAATCCCTTGCTCGAAAAGCTGGGTGCTCATTGGCGGGTAAAGATTCTGGTCCGAACCCCTTACATCATGGCCGATCGCCTTCAGCATTCCTGCAAGGGACCCCATCGCGGTGCCGCCAATTGCAATAAGGTGTACTTTCAACTGTATCTCCTGGGCCGGACTTCAATGATCCCAAGCGCCTTCATGATGGCATCGTGTATCTTGGGCCTGTAACTGTTGAAGCACATATTTGCCCGGGATGGGTTTACGCGATTGGACAGCAAGACCACGATCACATCATTCATTCTGTCATACCAGATCGAAGTGCCCACAAATCCGAGATGACCGACCGATTCCAGCGAGAAATAGCTCCCAGCCGTGGAGTTGGTATCGGACGGCGTGTCCCACCCCAATGTCCAGGTGCATCCGGGCAGGCTCGGGATGACCGACCAGACTTTCTCCAGAAGCGTGCGCCCCAAAAGTTCTCCCGTCCCGATCCAGCAACTCCGGAGTTCACGTGCTACGGCCCCAACCTGCTCGACGTTTCCAAACAACCCGGATGCACCACTAACCCCGCCGAGCAACCGTGTGTTTTCGTCTTCGACAACCCCGTTGAGAGGGCGAAGATAACCATCAGGTATGGAGGTCAACGCAATGCCATCAGGAGCACTTCGTCCCACCCCATTTGGCCGGAACCCGGGCCCCGCGCCATTAATGAAACGATTAATTTCAGTCTCATAGAGGCGATCCAGTGACATGCCTGCTTCCCGCTCCAGCAGGTGCCCAAGAACCAGATATCCGACATCTGAATAACGGCAGACAGTGCCCGGCTTGCTCTCAAGAGGAAGGAACTTGACCAGGTGATAGGCACTTTCCGGGCCGTTCGAGCCCATCTGGTCCAGATGGACCACACCCGGATAACCCGATGTGTGGGAAAGAAGCTGTGCCAGCGTTATCTGTCCCTGGGCCTCTGCTTTCAGGTCCGGGAAAAACTTTCCCAGTGTATCTGCCTTGGCCCACTCCCCACTCTCAAAACGCTTCCAGACCAGTGGAGCTGTACAGAGCGCCTTGGTAAGAGACGCGAGATCAAAAACAGTTCCTTCACGTACAGGGGGATCACCAGCATCCGAACCCAGCCTACCGGAAAACCCGGAAAAAACCTTTGCCCCCCTATGCCAACAGGCCAGAGCGACTCCTGGTGCAGCTCCAGAATCGTATATCTCTGCCAGAAGAGACTCGACAGCTGCCCATCCCATTCAGGCATTTCTCCATGGGACTGACACAACCGACATGCAATCATCCAACAACGCGACTCGAACCCCCAGCGGGAGAGCCAGATTCCGCCTGCCATGACCAGCAGGAAAACCGGAAAATACCGGTAGGCTTAACTCCTTGGAAAGAGATAACCAAAGATCCCTCAACGCCGGATGATACTTCCGGGCTCCCTTAGGAGGAGTAAAGTCGCCGGTCACTATGGCCCGAACGGACCGAAATGCACCTGCATTGCGAAGTTGCGTGAGGAACGCATCAATCCGGTATGGAGGCTCGTTGATGTCTTCAAGGAACAGTATGTCTCCAAGATCCAGTTTCAGAGGACCGCCACACATGGATGCCATTACCGCCAGATTCCCGCCTTGGAGTCGACCCGAAATCGTGGTTTTAGGTTTCCCCGCAATGAGCCGTGCCGGGCCAAGACGAAATCCCTGCTGTATTTTCCCGAAAAGGAGAGCCTCATAGCGCCGCCTCGTCGGCGTATGCTCTGGTTGACCGAAACTTCCGGGATGGGGTCCATGGATTGTCCATGATACCCCCTGTGATGCGAGCACCTGGTGAAGCACCGTATTATCTGAAAACCCCGCAAACAGCTTCGCTGGGCTTCCGGGTCTGCTGCCAATCAGGTCCAAGATGCGTGTGCATCCAAATCCGCCACGAATGGGGAAAAGCGCGGAAATTGTCCTGTCGTGCCAGAAATCCAGGAACTCATCTGCCCGCTGTTCATCAGAGCCCGCCAGATAACGTATGGGCTTTCGGGGCAAGTGGGTCACCACACTCAGCCCCAATGATTCCAGATAGCGGATGGCCGCCGCCAGCCGTTCCGGACTCACGAAACCTGCTGGGGCAATGAGTGCAACACGGTCACCGGCCTTTAACGGTCTGGGAGTATGATCTGGAGTTTTCTTCAATCTGTGCAGGTGCCTATCCGAGCCGCCCGCCCCCGCCATTGTGGTGCTTCATCGCTAACCGCAGAAATATCGTATAGAATGGCCATTCAGGCAACACCCAGCTGGTTTCTGTTTCAGATGTTCCACAGGTGCCGGAGAGTTCCACCTTGGTTCACGTAACCGACAGGCGCTACATGCGAATGAAGGTATTGAGTGCCTGCACCTTTACCTATTCCGGCGAGACCTGTACCGGGACTCTCCATGACATATCGTTATGTGGAGCCCTCGTGCTCTCACCGCGAGAAGTAGAAGTCGGCACCAAGGTTCAACTGGACTTCTCGCTTCCAGAAGCTAATGAGCCCATTCGGGTCAATGGAAGATCCGTAAGATTACTTAATAATAACAGTCATTTAGGCCCTGGATTTGGCATCGACTTCACTGTGTTGGCAATCAACCACAGGGAAGCAATCGACCATTATGTCAGGACCACTTTTCGCCATTTCAGGCGGCTTCAGTTCGAACTGAGCAAATTTGAGATTGACTGGACAGTGGTAAACGACCTGTTGCGACACACCTATCTTTCCCCACGCACCTATTCAGCAGATGTATTGCGGAATCTTGTGACGCTCGAACTAGATAGTTTTCGGCTTCGCAAGGTGGCTTCCGGTTCCTCTACCGGCTAAGAACCCGCGCCATGGCGCGTTTCCATCATACTCCCAAAAAGATTGTCCTGACCGGTGGCCCCTGTGCTGGCAAGACCACCATCGCGGATGTACTTTCAAGAGCATATGCAGGCGATCTGATTGTCGTTCCGGAAGCAGCGTCAACCCTCTTCACCGGGGGATTTCCCCGCTGGCCCGAACGGGAAAGCAGGGCTTCGCTGCAACGGGCGATTTTTTCAGTCCAAGGTGAGTACGAGACTATTTTCCGCGCCCACTATCCCAACCAGCTCCTGATTCTGGATCGCGGGACAATAGATGGCGCTGCTTACTGGCCTGACGGCCCAGATAAGTTCTTCGAGGCCATGGGTACGTCCCTGGACAAGGAACTCGCACGATATGACCAGGTCATTTATCTGGAAAGCGCTGGTGAGGAAGCCTACCAGATCCACGGCCGGCGAAATCCGAATCGTTCCGAGACGTGGCAAGAGGCGAAGCATCTTGATGATCTCACCCGTGCGTTATGGGAGAAACACCACAACTTGTCCCTGATCGAGAATCAACGGGCTTTCAGCGACAAGATCTCCTCTGTTCTGAAGATCGTCGAAAATGCACTCACTGCCTGAGAAATGGAGGCAGTCGACGAGACCCTGCCATTAGCCGCCGTCCTCCCCGTTTCAGTTCACGAAACCGGTCACCCGGCCGGTCCAGAAGGAATATCGGGAAAAGGCTTCTCGGCCCCCACGGTAAGGGACGTCTTCCCCGGCTGCACCGTTCGACCCATTCCATCTCTGGCCAGGTTGAAGGAATGGGTCCTGCGACCGGCGTATCAAAAAGCCGGTTTGCCACCCTGAGCGCCAGGTAAATCAGACGCTGTTCCCCTCCAGCCGCCGCGAGCCGCCCGAAGACTTCCCTGTCCAGACTTCCTCCCAGGCCGCGAATGAGCCGGTCCAGGTCATACACAAACAGCAACCGTTCGGAAAAGCCATGCCACGCAGCATTCCGGCATAGCCAATAGAGTGCAGCTTCCGGCGTCAGCCTGTTTCGGGAGGTGTCTGCAAAATCATCATATCTGAGGGGGCTGTCAGTGAATGTCCGGTCATGGATTTCAACTGTGGAGGTGAAATCTCCTGTACGGCGAAAATAGCGCCATGCACCACCCTGCTCCCGGTCCAGAATA
>CAZSFB010000158.1:0-6654 GCA_964606035.1 uncultured bacterium
TCGTCCATCTCGCTGGAGCCTGCCGCGATGCCGGTGAGCAGGTCGGCGGCCTCCTTTGAATCCCGGCTCACCTCACCGCTCCAGTTGACAAGGGTTTCGGCCGTGGCGGTGAGTTCCTCGGATGACGACGCGACACTTCCGGCAAGCTCCTGCGAGGACCGGATGGCGTCTCCAAGCCGCCGGGCGGCGCGGGCAAACTGGATATTGAGCGCACCGAGGTCGTCATCCGAATAGGTGGGCCGGATACCACCCAACCGGCCCTCGGAGATGCGCGCGGCCAGTTCCCTCAGGCTCTGCACGGGCCGGGAAATGTCTGCGACAAAAAGCCACGACACGAGGCCGAACCCGGTCATCGCGATCGTGATGATCACTAAGTGAAAGATTCCCGTCTGTTCAAAGGCGCCGCCGATCCGGTTCCGGTCAACGACAAGGATGGCTTTCCGCCCATCCCGGAGCGGCTGGATCCTGACAGCCTCGTCGAACATCGGGTCGGTAATGTCGCCGGAGCCTGTCTGTTGGATCCGCCGCTTCAGCTTTTCCGGGAGTTCCGTCCAGAGTGGAACGGCGGGTTCTCCCGTGGCTGGCATCACGATGAGACCGCCGGTCCGGTCAAACCACCCAATCCCGGCCGTCGCATCCTCGTCCCCGGATTCGAGGCTTTTCACCGCTTCCAGGAAAGGGGATTCCGCAGTGAGGAAGGCAATGCGGGCCTGTTCAACCCTGGCCTGGTGGAAAACGAACGGGAAAAAGACGGCTCCAGCAATACCGATGCCGATAACCATGGAGAGGAAGATTTTCCCCTGAAGTGTGAACGGGGCGACCCGGGTGGCCCGGATGTCATCGAGGGATTCTGAGAGCTCCCGGAAGAGGCCACTGAAACTCTCCTTGTAGATCATGAATCCGAGGCCGTGGAAGGTGAAAAAACTCCAGCCAAGGCATCCCGCATAGACTGCCAGTGTGTAGGGCTTGAGGCCAACGAACTGGTTCAGGAGAACGAGGCCCAGGCAGAAACCGATCACCCAGATGAGCGCGGAGACACCAATGTAGCTGATGGCCGTGCCGCGGGCGGCGTGGACGGCGGCATCGAGATCGGCGGTCGTGGGGGTGTTGCCGACGCGGCGGGCCTCCATGACCCGTACGATGGGCGCGAACGTGTGCAGCAGCCGCCGGTAGTCGGTGAGCGTTGCGGGCACACACATGGCCGCGAAAACGGCCAGGGCGATGGTGATTTCCTCCGGTGTGCAGGAGAGAACCTTGAGCAGGACGACGAGCCCGATGAAGGTAATAATGATGGCCGCCACAGCGACCCGGAGAACGCACCGCAGAGTGGCCTCGCGGACGATATCATGAGCTGTCCTGGTGTTGATGGGAGTTCTCATTGAGGCGCGGGTAAAGAGTGGCACAACCGGAGCCGGTTGGGGAGTGGGGCCACCGGGTGTAGCGAACCTGTTATGAAAAGGTACACCCGGCGGGACAAATGGAAACCGGCGCGGGTGGGAAGCAGGGCTGCTTCCCGGCCGCGCCGGAGGGTGGTGAAAGCGTTTTCAGTGTCCGAGCCGGGTACGTAGAAGTTCCGACAGAGCCCGCATGGCGTCAACAGTCGTGAAGATACCGACAAGTTTTCCGTTCTGCATGACGATGGCGGAACCTACCTTCTGGTCGGCCATCTCGGCTGCCACCTGGTCGAGGGGGGATTCGGATTCAACAATAAACGCCTGTTCCCTGGCAACATCATCCACGACGAGTTTGTCCAGGTCGAGGTCATGGAGTCCCTGCACGAACTTGATGTCGCGGTCCGTGAGAATCCCGGCAAACTTCCCGCCCTTCAGCACGGGCAGATGCCGGATATTGTTTTCCTTCATGATCTGCTCGGCCTTTTCGATCTTCTGATCGTTGCCGATGGTGACGGGGCTTGTGGTCATGTACTTATGTACTGGCGGTATTCCCTTGCTCATGGAAAAATCTCCTCATCAGGTTCTGGAGTAGCAAAATAGTCTGGATTCTGGTTGCATGGGTATGACCCTGCTCATGAACCATCGCGGGGGCATCCGATTGCAGGGCAGGGGTGGCGGGGTGAAAATCGGATGGTAAAAGGGAGGTTTTCATGAGGGTTGCGATCACGGGCGGGACTGGTTTTATCGGCCGGGCGGTGACCCGCTCGCTTCTTGATGCGGGCCACGAGGTGGTGATTCTCAGCCGGGACCCGGAACGGACCCATGGGAGGGTGGATCCACGGGCCGGAGTCGCCCGTTGGTCAGTGAAGGACCGTCCGGAGGCACTGGCAGAAGTTCTCGAAGGTATTGACGGTGTGCTGCATCTGGCGGGTGAGAATGTGGGCGCCGGACGGTGGACGCCGGAACGTAAACAGACACTCGTCGAAAGCCGGACGGCCGGGACTGCCTCACTGGTGGCGGCCATTGCCGTGATGAAACAGAAGCCGAAAATACTCGTAAGTGCATCGGGAATCGGCATCTACGGAAATCGTGGTGAAGAGATACTCGATGAGAAGAGTTCCGCAGGGACGGATTTCCTGGCCCAGCTTTCGGTCGAGTGGGAACGGCTCGCACGGGAGGCTGAGGGGCACGGGGTCCGGACCGTTGTCATGCGGATAGGTGTGGTGCTCGGCAGGGATGGTGGTGCACTGGAGAAGATGCTCTTGCCGTTCCGGATGTTTGCAGGAGGTCCGCTGGGGTCCGGAAGGCAGTGGTTCCCCTGGATCCATATTGAGGACATTGCCGGAATTGTCAGGTTTGCACTGGAAAACGACAGCATCAGGGGGCCAGTCAATGCCTGCGCTCCGGGCATTGTCCAGTTGGTCGAGTTCTGCCGGATACTCGGAAAAGTCATGGGTCGTCCGTCCTGGCTGCCGGTGCCGGCTTTCGTCCTGAAACTGGCCTTGGGCGAACAGGCCGATCTGGTCCTTGGAGGACAGCATGCCGTACCCAAGGCACTTCAGCAGGCCGGCTACCAGTTCCGGTTCCCGTACGCCGAAGCGGCATTGCGGAGCATTCTCAGCTGACAGCGCTGTCACTTTCCCCCGCCGGTGTGCTATGCACCGTGCATTGTCCGTCCCCGGGAGAAAGTCCTGCAATGGCAGCAAACCGCCGTGCCGTCCATCTGTCCGCCGCAATCCCTGTCGTTGGTCACGCACTGAGTGACAGTCTTTTGGGAGCCCGCCACCGGGCGGATGAAAGGCACATTGGTACCGCATCCGACGGACATCCGGTTGCGCTGCACCGCATCCGTCCGGTGGGGGAGCCAAGGGGCCGGCCCGTTATCCTCTGCCACGGGATCGCCTGCAACAGGTATTTCTTTGATCATCATCCTGAGCGGTCATTTGCGAGGGCGCTCGCCCGTGACGGACGGGATGTCTGGATTTTGGAGATGCGGGGCCACGGCCATTCGCGCCGTGCGAACCGGCTGGTGACAGCCCTGCGTCACAAGTGGCATTTCGATGATTACGTTTTTGGTGATCTTCCAGAGGCATTCCGAATGGTCCAGGAACGCACCGGGGCTGACCGGGTGGACTGGATCGGCCATTCCATGGGCGGCATGGTGATCTATGCCTACCTAATGACCCATCCTGGAGAGGATGTCGGGACCGTGATCGCGCTCGGATCCCCTACGTTCATCGATAACCGGTTCTGGCTCTGGAAAATCGCAGCAGCGATTCATCCGTTTGTGCAGTTCATCCCGCACTATCCGGTACGGATGCTCGCCTGGGCAGCCGCTCCATTCATACTGGCACTGCATCCAGTGATGCCGAATCCGTTCTATGCCAGCGGTAACATGCGGGCCCGGGACGCGGCACGGCTTTTCCAGAACATCCTGGATGATGTTTCCGGCGAGGAGTTTCGGGTCGGAACCGGTTTCATCCGGAACCGCGGGTTCAGGTCCGCCACGCGGAAGATCGACTACTCCCGGCGGTTCGATCATGTGAAACGGCCGCTGCTCGTGGTGGCTGGCCAGAACGACGTGCTGGCGCCGCCGAGGGATGTTTTTGCGGCATACGAACGTGCAGGTACCGCTGACAAGCGCTACGTGAACATGAGCAGGCGCGACGGGTTCAGTGCCGATTACGGGCATGCGGATCTTGTTCTCGGCAAGCAGGCTCTCGGTGAAGTGCTTCCGCACGTGGTTGACTGGCTGCACCGTCACGATCCGAAGTCTTAAAAAGGTTTCACCTGAGACGTAAAGAAGCATTAATTCGCAACGCCTAAAGTTGTGAAGAAGGTGCGGTGTTCTCTACACTTCGCCGTCGACATAAAAATCAATGAGAAGATCCGGGACAATCATCCTCTGTCTGAATCTCGTGACCGCTGTTCTGGCGGCTGGTAGTGCGTTGGCTTCAGATGACTACGAAGGCTCGGAGTCGGCCCCTGTCATCCGCGGCGAGGTGGACGGTTCGGATACAGCCCTGGTTGCCTTCAGGCTTGCTCCACCGGACGGAACGATGGTTGAGGAGCACGTCACGAGGGTTGTGGGAAGCGACTACGGTTCCCGGGGTACGCGCATTGACGTGCTCAATGCGGTGAGTGTTCAAAAGTACATGAAGTCAGCAGAGGACACCTACCGTATTCGTGTCGATATCCAAGGCATCAGCGCGCTGAAAAACGGGAAGCCGGTGGTGAATCCCATTGTCGAGGCGATGAGAAATGCGCGGCTATTTTACGTGATTGACCCCTCTGGGCGCGTGGCGCGAATTGAGGGCATGGATGGCGTGGCTAAAATCCTGAAATCCCATATACCCAAGCAGAAGCTGACTCCGGAGGTGGAAAAGGCGATTTCCGCCGAGGATATGGAGCAAAAGGAGATGGCCGATTGGAATGCCCGCTTCGGGTCGTGGAACCGGCAATTCTTCCTTCCGGGTAAAATGTATTATGGGATTGGCACCTACACGCTGGAGCCCGGAATGTTCATCCGGTACGGCATTTCAGCAAAGGTGATCCCGGACATCAGTTGCTATGAAGGGGCCAAGATCCGCAACTGCGTAAAAGTCAGGTTCGAATACGCCACCGAGCCGGACCTGATTGAAAAGGGGCGTATGGCCTCAATCCGGGAAGCAGCCGAATTCATGAAGCGCGGCGACGTAGTGGGCGGGATGCTTGAGGGCCATTTGGAACGTATCGTCGATCCTTCGACCCTGCTGATCTATTCAGAAGTCCAGAAAAAGACGGTGCTCTTCCCGTTATCGGTCAGTGACACAGAAGAGATCCGGGTCCGCCGGATCGAGCGGACGGAATTCAAATACCGGTTTGACCACATGCCCCCGGTAGTCCCCCAACTGGCAGCATCTCCCGAATAAGGTTTATCTGGTCTCATCCCGGGTCTTGCCTCCGGAACCATTGTCAGTCATTAGGTGCCGCAACCGTGGATGGCTGTCGTCCCAGGACGGATGGCGGCACAGGATATCAGACATGAGCAGCGATGGGCCGGCAACTGGTGAGAAAACCGCTAAAAAGGCAAAAAAGAAAGCAGTTGGCGTAACCAACTCAATTCGCAAGGCTGGACGAAAGCACAATGTGCTGGTGACTGGAGCGACTTCGACGATTGGCCGACAACTCGTGGTCAAGCTCCTCCATGATCCGAATGTCGACCGGGTTTGGGCATTTTCCCGCCGCGAAAGGCCGTATTATTTCAATGATCTTCCCGCAGACCGCTTTACGTTCCACCGGGTCGCTCCTTTGAACGTCCGGCGGCTTCAAGAGATATGTTCGTCACCGGAGTTCCAGTCCGCAAACATTGACTCGATTGTGCATCTGGGTTTTCAGGTGGGATATTCGGGAGACCTCGACACGGTCCGGGATTTCAATATCAAAGGCACCCAGAACCTCCTGAACCTTGCACTCGAACAGCCGACCGTGAAGAAGTTCATTTTTCTGTCGTCCGCCAAGGTGTTCCGTCTGCCCGAAGAGGAACCCGCGGTCCTCACAGAATCCAGCGAGCTGGATCTGACGATCCGCGACGAGCCCTACGTGAAAGATCTCGTCGAGGCCGACATTCTCTGCCAGCACGAACTGTCACGGCGGAAACTCCAGATGCTGATCCTGCGTCCGTCTTATGTCATCGGGCGCAACGTGCACAGCTTCTTCAGTTACTACTTCGACTCGCCGGTGCTGCTGAAGGCGGCCGGGTATAACCCGATGATCAACCTGGTCCACTCGAGTGATGTCATCCGCGCCATCCGGATGTCGCTGGCATCGGAAGCGACGGGCATCCTTAACGTGGTTGGCCGGGAAACCCTGCACCTGAAGGAATACATCAAGCTAACGGGTCTGCCATCCATGTCCGTTCCGGCGGCCGTGATCGAGCCCGCGTGGCAGACTGTCCGGCGGCTGCGGTTCAATCGTCATCCGTTTCCGTTCCGGGCCGTGCGCCCGTTGACGCATCACATGCTCCTCTCGGGAGCGAGGGCCAAGGAAGCCATCGGATATGAGCCCGAGCATCACGTCAAGTTTGACGCCAGGTTATAACCAGAAAGGGTTGCCGCCATTCAAATGGACACGATCGAACTCAAGGAAATTGTCAGCAGCAGCCGCCGCCGGTCCGTGGACGTGAAGGACCGGCTGGACAAGCTCCGGAGGGGGCTTTGACGTCAGTAAGCGGCTGAAAGAGAACGAGGAAATCGAGAAAAAATCGAATGAGGCGGGTTTC
>CAZSFB010000159.1:0-6632 GCA_964606035.1 uncultured bacterium
ACTTTTCTGCGGTTTATCATCGGCCTTGTAATCCTTTTCATTCTGCACCGCGCGACGCTGCTTCCCCTGATATTTGTGAACAGGAAACTGTTGTTGCTCCGGGGGGTGCTTGGGGCTCTTGCAGTTACCTGTTACTTCACCTGCATCCGGAAGACGGATGCGGCGACGGCTACTTTGCTGAACAACTCCTATCCCCTGTTTGCTCTGGTGACGGGTTTTGCTCTGGGAACCGTTAGGATCGAATGGCGGCTTGTCGCCCTGATTTTTCTCTCCCTGACGGGGATGTTTGTTGTAATCAATCCGGGTTCCGGATTCGCAGCGGGCAGTGGAGCCCTGTACGGGGTCGCATCTGCAGCATTTGCCGGTGCTGCACTGATCGTGATCGAAAAGGCGCGGAGTACTGATTCGGCTCAGGCAACTTTTGCATCCATGTGTCTCGGCGGCGTGGCTATAGGTCTGGTGGGGATGATTTTCGGGGGCGGGCCGCTCATTGTTCCGGGCGTTGCCCAGTGGGGATGGATTCTTCTGCTCGGGATTTCGTCAACCATCGCACAACTTCTCATGAATCACGCCCTCCTGTACGTTGGGGCGACTGAGGGCTCGGTTGTCACCGTCACCACAACGGCCTTTACAGCCCTGTTCGCTTGGGCAGTCTTTGGTGACCGGCCGGGCTGGAACTTCTACCTGGGAGCAGCCTTTATTCTCACCAGCGCGGTCATTGCAGGGCTCTCGCTTGCCCGGCGCAAGTCGCAGGCCGAAACCGTTGCTCGCTGACTACTACCACGTGCCGGTGTATGCTTGATTCAGGTTATTCAATGAAGTCTTTCAGTCACACCAAGATCATTGCGACTTTGGGGCCGTCGTCCGATTCATTGGAAGTGATCCGGCAGTTGATACGTGCTGGCGCTGACGGGTTTCGTCTGAACTTTTCGCATGGTGACGGCCCTGCCCTGCAGCCGATGGTGGATATGGTACGACAGGCGAGCCGCATGGAGGATGTCTATATCCCGGTTCTTGCCGATATTCAGGGGCCAAAGCTCCGGATCGGCAGGATGCCCAAGGAAGGTGTGACGCTCGCAGAAGGTGAAAGGGTGACGCTGACGGAACGGCCGCTCTCCGAAGGCACGGTTCACGAAATCCATTCGCCCTACGAATATCTGGCAAAGGATATCCGCCCTGGAGCAAAGATTCTGCTTGCCGACGGGTCCATTGAGTTGGCGGCGGAACGGATTGAGGGGCCAGACGTGATTTGCCGTGTAATTACCGGTGGACGCCTGTATTCGAACAAGGGCCTGAACCTTCCAGGAACCAGGCTCACGGTTGAGACGCTGACACAGAAGGATCTGGCGGATCTTCGGTACGCCGCAAGGCATGGGCTGGACCTGGTGGCAATATCCTTTGTCCGCAGTGCGGTTGATATACAGAAGGCTCGCGAGGCACTGGGAACCGGCAACAAGATCCCAGTCATGGCCAAACTGGAACGCCCCGAAGCACTTGAACATCTTGAGGATATTCTCGAGGCATCCGACGGAGTGATGGTGGCCCGCGGCGACCTTGGTGTTGAACTCGATTTCGAGCGGGTTCCCCTTCTCCAGAAGCGGATACTCAAGCGGGCGGCCGTCCGGGGCAAATGGGCCATTGTTGCCACGCAGATGCTGGGTTCTATGGTGCTAAACCAGCGGCCTACGCGGGCGGAGGTCTCTGACGTGGCGAATGCCGTTCTGGACGGAGCCGACGCGGTGATGCTGTCCGAGGAGACGGCAGCAGGGAATCATCCGGTGGAGGCTGTCGAGGCAATGGTACGGATTGCCCGGGAGGCGGAGACCGAGGAGCAGACTTTCCCCGTGCAGTTCGAAGCTGACATCATGTCATTCGCTGCTGGCGCGGCGGGTGCAGCGGTCAGCGCGGCGGAACGGTTGAATGCGAAGGCGATTGTGGCACTGGCGGGTTCGGGTCTTACCGCGCTGCTGGTTTCCAAGTGGAAACCTTCGCTGCCAATCCTGGCCCTTTCGGCCCACGAACCGACGCTTCGCCGCCTGAATATCCTCCGAGGAGTGATTCCTGTTCACACGGGTGAACGTGCCGGAATGGAAAAGCAGCTGGAGGTCGCTGACCGGCATCTGAAGTCGGGGGGCTGGGTCCGGCCGGGAGATACGATTGTTGTGGTGGCGGCGGTGCCGCTTGGGGAAGGCAAGGAAACCAATACCATCCGCTTCCATCAGGTCAGATGAATTCCCAGCTTTTAGCCATCGGTTTCAGGCCGGAGGATCCCCAGCAGCTGTTCACCTTTCTTTCCGTGGCAGCAGAACAATCCCGGCCTGTCCTGGGGGATATGAACGGGATGGAACACCGGCTCTGGGTCTGTCCGAGTGGTGCGGCCTTGTCAGTGCATTTGAACCGGGGAAGGATCGAAGCAATGGTCCCCTGGTTTGAAAGCGATACGGTTTGGCCCGCAGAGATAAAAAGGACAATCAGCGACACGACAACAATGCACTGGTCTGGTGTAGAACTGGACTTTCTAGGGGGATTCGCTGCTTCTATCACGGTACAAATCCGGGATTTCTCTGCTTGGAAGCCAGAACTCGTTTGCGGCCGAAAGTTACCGCTTCAGATGGCGGTATTTGGCGAGGACGTCCAGATTTTTCCGGATTCTGGCAGCTTCTGGCAGGGGCAACGGGAGTTCTGGGGTCCCAATGAGCTGGGGGAATATCTTGAGCTGCCTGAGACGTTCATTCTTCCGACAGGTCGGGCTGCTGACGGAGGAGGGCATGAGGGGATGGCATCACTGGCAACAGCATTGATTGCCGGGCGGATTATTCAGGCTGAACTGCGTGAAAACAGTATTACCCGGAAGGGATTCCGGGTGGTCCAGGCAGATGTTGGTGGATTTAATACTGAGGTGGCCTTCTGGAAAACACGGGATGGCCGGGAGCCGGAACCGGGACAGATTATGCTTGCCCATTGCTGGCTCTCCGGTACTCCGGTGAATGTTCCACCTCCACCAGCTGAAAAGGTGAACAGCCGTTCATGGATCCGGCGCATTTGGGGCTGAGCCCCTTATCTTCGGTCACTCTCCGTAATAGGCTTGGCGCCGCATGATCGACGCGCTTATCGGGTTTCTGCAAGAGCAGCACCCGGTTATCATCCTGGCCGTCCTCACCCTGCTGCTGATCGCATGCGGTATCGGTTCGCCGATTCCCGAAGACGCACTGGTCATTATTGCCGGGTATGCTGCCTATCATGGGTCGCTGCATCCGGGTTTTGGCGGGGCAGAGGTGAACTGGAGCATTGCGGTTGCCGGTGTGATTCCCGGTGTCCTGGGTGGTGATTTTCTGACTTTCATGATCGGCCGGAGGTATGGTGAAAGGGTTTTCTACCTGCGGCTGGTCAGAAAGTTTGCTGACCCGGAAAAAGTCGAAAAGGCGAAGCATTATTTTGACCGGTGGGGAAACCGGGCGATCTTGCTTGCCCGGTTTACCCCGGGGTTCCGCTTCGTAGTATTTCTCACGGCAGGAATGATGGGAATTGGTCCTCGGCGGTTCGTAATGGTGGATGGGCTTGGTGCTTGTATCAGCGCCCCGTTTTTTGTGAGCATCGGGTACTATTTTGGTCCGCAAATTGATAAGGGATTCCAGTATGCCCGGAAGATCCAGACGGGGCTAGGATGGGTTGTGGTGGCGTTGGTTGCGATGCTGGTGGTTCGGGCCATCTTCGTTACCTGGATGAAAAAGCAGGAGCAACCCTAGTTCCAGACGGAGCGGGTTCTTACACTTCCCACTTGGAGGAAATTTCTGATGGCACGCCCCGCTGAAGGTGAGCAGGCCCCTCGTTTCGAGGGAACTGCCGGTGACGGGAACCGGATCATCCTGGATGAACTACTCAAGAAGGGTCCGGTGATGATTGTTTTTTATCCGAAGGACGAGACAGCGGTATGTACCGCCCAGCTTTGTGATTACAGCGATCGTTATGATGATTTCAGGAAGCTCGGCATCCAGATCGTCGGCGTGAGTGGCGGATCCACCAGGGCCAAAGAAAAGTTCTCCGGAAAATACGATTTCCGGTTCCCGCTGATTGCAGATACGGATGGGAAGATTGCGAAGCTCTACGGCATGCGTAATTTTATTGGCATGACCGACCGGGGGAACTTCCTGATCGCTGAGGATGGCAAAATTCTCTATGCCCACAAGGAGACTTTGCCGATATTCCGGCGCAAAAGTGATGAGATCCTCTCTGTGGCACGGAAATATTACGGGCGTCCCTGAACTGGTGCATGAGCAAGGCCCCCTCGAACTCCAGGCCCATGACGGATGAGATCCGGTTCATCCAGCAGATTGCCCAGCGGGTTTCGGTAATCGGAACAGTGGAGCCGGCGGGTACCAGGCGTCTGGTGACTCATGCCATTGTAGATGCTGTGGGGGCGATTGTGGGGTTACCGCAGTCGCCGTTATCGGTAGTAGATGGTGACCTGTTTATCCGGCGACGGCTGTCGGGCGAACTGCTGGGGTATATTCGCGTCGCGGGAGATCCGCTGGACTGTTTCCTCCGGGCAGCCCGGTTATACGAGGCACTGGTAGAGGTTTTTTCAGATACCGGACGTAGGGCTTCTGGCAGTTATTTTACTCCGCCTGCAATCGCCCGTTACGTGGCCGAGAATGCCGTGGAGGGGCTGCCGGGGGCTTCATTTTGTGACCCGGCCTGTGGTGCCGGAAGTCTTCTTGTCGCTCTGGCAATAAGCCACGGAATCCCGGCTAGAAATATATATGGAATGGATACTGACCCGCTCGCTGTTGAAATGGCGCGCGCCCTTGTCTGGATGGCGTGTGGTGCCAGGGACATTGATCTGCCCGTGATCGGGTCCCATATCCGTGTGCAGGATGCACTTCAGTCGGAATTCCCACCTGCAGAGGTGATGGTAGCAAATCCTCCCTTTGTGAAGGGAGTGATCCGAAGGTCTTCTGCAGATCAGTCTGCGCGTGCAGCACTGAAAGCCCGGCTACCGGGTCTCAGTGGGGCCTTTGATCTAGCATCGGCATTCTGGGCACTCGGAGAGCGGGAAAAGTGCCGGCGAATGGTCATGGTGCTGCCAAACCGGCTGCTTGCAGCGGGGTATACGGTCAGGCTCAGGAATGAAGCTGTGCGCCGCAGGGACTCCGTGACAATGCGGGATTTCAGCCGGTCCAAGGCGTTTGGTCCTGTGGCTGTGTACCCCGTTGTGGTGACTCTGAGCCGGGATGGCATGGGTAAGGGGCAAACATTGGATGGAAGCACACATTTCCACTGGGACAGCCGAATTCTTCAGGATCACAACTGGAGCGCAACGCTAAAGCCAGCTGCAATGCAGGTACTGGCTGCCCGGCCGGTCCGGCTTGGCGAAGTGGCTACGGTGACTGCGGGGCAGACGGCTGCCGAGGCCTATGCACTCCAGCCCAAAATCAGGAAGCGTGGGCAATACATCCTGGTGACGGCTGGCGCTGTAGAGCCCCACTGGATTGATGAAGCTTCACCACAGAGATTTCTCGGAAAAAACTTCCGCTTGCCCAGGGTAGCTGCCCGGGATCTCGGGCAAAATCGGGCCAGGATTGCTGCTATGCCAAAGCTGCTCGTGTCGGCGATGGGCCGTCAGGTGGAGGCCGCTCTGGATCTGCAAGGACGTTACGCTCCAGCAGTCAGTGTATTTGCAGTCGTGCCAAAACCGGGGAGCCAGGTGGGGCTTGGGGCCCTTTCAGCGATCCTTAACTCCCGAATCTATGGACCACTTTTCCGCTCACTGTACGGAGCACAGGCGATGTCAGGCGGATATATATCCGTGACGAAATCCATGCTGCTGGATCTCCCTCTGGGTATGCGGCTGGATCGGGAGCGGCTGAAGCGGCTGGAGGCCGTCGGGCTTGCACTGGCGGAACTTCCACTGAGCAGCGAACTTCGTGAAGAGGCGGATGAACTGGTGCTGGGCCTCTTCGGAAAAATTGCGAAGGCAGTAGCGACAGCCGGCGATTAGGAAACGGGTGACTGCTGAGGTACCGGTTCTTTCTGGGAGATCCGTTTCATGATCCGGTCTTTCAGGCGGTCTGATTCCAAGTAAAATGCCGGAACGACAATGAGACTCAAGACTGTTGAGACGAAGAGGCCGCCCAGCACGGCAATCGCCATAGGGCCGCGCACCTCTGAACCTGCGCCAAGCTGTAATGCCACCGGAACAGAAGCCATCATAGTGGTAATTGAGGTCATGATGATGGGCCGGAACCTTACTGATCCGGCCCGGTACAGTGCATCGAGCGTAGACATGCCACTCTCACGGGCCTGTTTGGTATAGTCCACAAGAATAATAGAATTCTTTTTAACCAGCCCCATCAGCAGCAGAAGTCCAATCATGCTGAAAATGTTGAGACTTTTCCCGGCAACCCACAGGGCGATGGCTGCTCCTGTCACTGAAAGGGGAAGGATGGTGAGTACCGTCACCGGGTCCAGGAAAGAGTTGTACTGGGAAGCGAGGACCATGTAGGCGACGAGGATTCCGAGGAAAAGGGCAAACATCAGGCTCGACATTGACTCCTTGAACGCAACACTCGATCCGCCAAGCACCAGCGAGTAGCCAACAGGCATGGCTTTTGACAGCCGCTCGACAAAGGCAA
>CAZSFB010000160.1:0-6609 GCA_964606035.1 uncultured bacterium
GGCGTTGGTGTGGAGCGAGTTGCAGTTGTCATAGATGGCGATGAGCGCCTGGAGTGTTGTCCGGATGTCGTTGAAGGCCATCTCTTGGGCGTGGAGCGAGCGTCCGGAGGTCTGGACGTGGTATTTCAGCTTCTGGCTTCGCTCGTTTGCTCCGTACCTGTCGCGCATTGCGACCGCCCAGATGCGGCGGGCAACGCGGCCGATGACGGAATATTCCGGGTCCATGCCGTTGCTGAAGAAGAAGGAGAGGTTTGGTGCGAAGTCGTCGATCTTCATCCCTCGGGCCAGATAGGACTCCACATAGGTGAATCCGTTGGCAAGGGTGAAGGCGAGCTGGGTGATGGGGTTCGCACCGGCCTCGGCAATGTGGTACCCGGAGATCGAGACCGAATAAAAGTTCCGCACGTTGTGGCGGACGAAATAGTCCTGGATGTCCCCCATCATCCGGAGCGCAAATTCGGTCGAGAAGATGCAAGTGTTCTGTCCCTGGTCCTCCTTGAGGATGTCGGCCTGCACTGTTCCACGGACCGTTGAAAGGGTCTCCAGCCGAAGGGCTGCGGCTTCTGCCGGCAGCGGGTCGCGGCCGTTTTCCGCCCGGAACCGGTCCAGCCGCTGGTCAATGGCCGTGTTGAAGAACATTGCAAGGATGACAGGCGCCGGGCCGTTGATGGTCATGGAGACGGATGTCGACGGGTCGGAAAGATCGAAGCCTGAATAGAGTACCTTCATATCGTCAAGTGTTGCGATTGAGACGCCGGAGTTTCCGACCTTACCGTAGATGTCCGGGCGCAGGTCCGGGTCCGAGCCATACAGAGTGACGGAGTCGAAGGCGGTGGAGAGCCTCTTCGCCGGCATCCCCTCGGAGAGCTTCCTGAACCGCTGGTTGGTCCTGAAGGCGTCGCCTTCGCCGGCAAACATCCGGGTCGGATCCTCGTTCTCCCGCTTGAAGGGGAAGACGCCGGCCGTGAAGGGGAAATAGCCCGGAAGGTTCTCCCGCCGGAGCCACCGGAGTAGTTCGCCATCGTCCTGGAAGCGGGGTAGGGCGACCTTGGGGATATTTGTGCCTGACAGGCTGGTGCGGGTAAGCGAGGTCCGGATCTCCCGGTCCCTCACCTTCACAACATGCTCGCTGCCGCTATAGGCCCGTACGGTTTCCGGCCACGCGGCAAGGAGCTGGCGCGACTCACTGTCCAGCGCGCTGTCCAGGCTGTCCGCGAGCCGGTCCAGCTCACTGGCGGCGGGAATCGCCGCCTCGCCGGCCAGTCGGCGCGTGGTTCTGACCGCCTGGAGCGTTCTGGCGGTTTCCGCGCTGGCCTCGGTGCGCTGGTGATAGTGCCGCACGGTGTCCGAGATATCGGCAAGGTACCGCTCCCGGCCCGGCGGAATGATCGAGTCCTGCGAGGCGGACTCACGGGCGGAAACCTTCGGCAGCCTGCCGTCGCCCAGCCGGTGGCCGTCAGCCCGTAACCGGGTGGTGATCGCTTGGTACAGGGCCGTAACGCCGTGATCGTTGAAATGGGCCGCCATGGTACCGAACACGGGCATGGATTCTGGCGGCTGTCCGAAAAGGTTGTGGTTCCGCTGGAACTGCTTACGGACATCGCGCAGCGCGTCCTCGCCACCCCGCCGCTCGAATTTGTTGATGACGACAAAATCGGCGAGGTCAAGCATCTCTATCTTTTCGAGCTGCGAGGCCGCGCCGAACTCCGGCGTCATCACGTAGATGGACAGGTCCACATGAGGAACGATGGAGGCATCACCCTGTCCCGTTCCGGAGGTTTCGACGAGAACCAGGTCGAAGCCGGACAGTTTGCAGGCGGAAATGACCTCCTTCAGGTGCACTGAGATCTCCGACCCTGACTGCCGAGTGGCGAGCGACCGTAAATACAGGCTGGGATGTCCGAGGGAGTTGAACCGGATCCGGTCACCCAGGAGCGCGCCGCCGGTGCGCTGGCGCGATGGATCAATGGCGATGACGGCGATTTTCGGGCAGTCGTTGCTGTCATTGCGGAAACGGAGGAGCAGCTCGTCGGTGAGGGAGCTTTTTCCGGCTCCGCCGGTCCCGGTGATGCCGATGACCGGGGTGCGGACCGTTCGGGCCGCCTCCAGGATGGCATTCTTTAGCTCCAGGTTCTCCGGGCCACTCTCCAGTACGGTGATGATCCGGGCCAGTGCGGACCGTTCGCCGGATTTCAGGGCGTCCACGGCCCCGGCCGGGGAAAATGGCGTGTGGGAGGTAAGGTCGAAGTCCGACAGCCGGACGACCTCGTTGATCATCCCCTGAAGGCCCATCCGCTGGCCGTCCTCCGGGGAATATATCCGTGTCACGCCATAGGCCTCGAGCTCGCGGATTTCGGAGGAGACGATGACGCCGCCACCACCTCCGACCACCTTGATATGCGCCGCTCCCCGCTCGCGCAGGAGATCAATCATGTATTTGAAATACTCGACATGGCCGCCCTGGTAGGACGTGACTGCGATCCCCTGGACATCCTCCTCGATGGCGGTAGTGACGATCTCACTGACCGAGCGGTTGTGGCCCAGATGGATCACCTCGGCGCCGGTGGCCTGGATCATCCGCCGCATGATGTTGATGGATGCGTCGTGCCCATCGAACAGGGAGGTCGCGGTGACGAACCGGACCCGGTTCCGCGGTTTGTATACATCCTGACTGGGGGTCTGCACGGCCTTTTGTCCTTGCTCCTCATCCCATTTTAAGGGATCCAACTACTGGTAGCCGCAGCAGTCCGGCCCCGCAAGTGTTCAAAAGTTTCAACCGGCGCGGCTATCAGGGGCCCAGACAATCTCTCCTCCCGCCTCCCGGAGAACGCCCTTGGGTCCCTCACGTCAACACCCAGTGGACGCCCTGCCCGTTTACCTTGTTGAGAGTGCCCCGCTGATATCAAGGAATAGGAGGGTTGGCAATGGGCAGTTCGATCCAGAAGGACGAGCCTACGCCTTCAAGGCTTTCCACCCACAGGCTGCCGTCATGAAGCTCGATGAACTTTCGCACGATCGAGAGTCCAAGGCCCGTACTGAGTGCATTGCCGAGCCGGCGCCCGGCCGCCTGCCGCCGCTGGCCCAGTGCAATCGGGTCGAACAGGATCGGCACTACCTCAGGGGCAATCCCCGGTCCGGAATCCCGGACGACCGCCCGGACCTTGCCGTCCACGGGGGGCTCCATCTCGATGCTGATGCTGCCCTGTTCCCGCGTGTAGATGATCGCGTTCTGGATCAGGTTCGTGAACACCTGCGCGAGTTTCGAGCGGTCGGCGTTCACCCAGACCGGATCATCCGGCAGGCGGCAGGTTATCTCCGTTGATTTCAGTTCCGCATTGGGCGCCTGGAGCATGTGTACGTTCCGGATGACTTCCTGAAGCTCGATGCGGGTACGCGCTATGGGTATGGTGCCATCTTCAAGGCGGGCGGAGTCCAGTAGGTTGAAGATCAGCTCCAGCATTCGGTTGCCGCTGGCGTGGATCTGGCGTGCATGGGCCCTGATATCTGGAATGGACACGTCCGGCCGCTCCAGCGTCACCAGCATTAGTTCACTAAACCCGGTGACCGAGACGAGCAGGTTCTTCAGGTCATGTGAGCAGATCGCGAGCATCTCGTTCTTGGTCTGGACAGCAGCCTTCGCCTGGCGGCGTTTCACTTCGATCTCGTAGGTCAAAACTCCTGTCAGGATCGCGCTGCCATAGGTGATGATATGCGCGGAGACGATGATGGCGAGTGGATAGGTCGGGATGCCATGAAACGTGTAGTAGGGGAAGTCGTGGCCCAGTAGCGGCGAGTAGGGCAGCGCACCCGTTCCTTCAAGGACGACGAGGAGCGTATAGGCACCCGTAACAACCCCGGCGTAGATGAGGCCCGTGAAAAAGCCGAAAGCCAGCGTGAGCAGGATGACGATAATCGGGTAGAAGACCACCTCGACCGAGGTGAGCGATCCGCACAGGTGGACGACAAACGTCACAGCGAGGATGTCCACCACGACCAGCGCGTGAAAGATCAGCCGTGGCGCGATGCCAGCCAGTGATAGCCCGGTGCCAAGCAGTGCCAGCAGCCAGTAGGCACCGAAGGCTGGAAGGTAGTCATAGGCGATCGGTGTGAGTGCTCCCGCAAGCGTCAGGACGAAGATGACTGGAATCCGGGCCAGTGTCGCCCGGGTGAACTTCTTCTCATCCTCGCCATCGGCGATAAAGGTTCGCGACCATGCCGCACTCAGGATCTTGCGGAACTGCCCCAGGTATTTCTCATAGGGGGAGAGATCCATCCATCGTTCTAGTTTTCCGACCTGCACGTTGAAATCCCGCTCGAACGTGCCAGCGAGATCGGCTATCTCACGATTCTGCCGGGATTGTGATGTCTTTACCGCTTCGGTTCTGTTCGTCATCCGGAAAATGAGCCACCGTTGCTGCAAGGGAAAACAAAAGCGACGCTGACGCCGTCGTCATTATTCTTTTATCGTCGGGTGCGGGTGACTCCTTATGACAGTCGTCAGTTGGAGAAGGGGGGCCCATATCATGCTGATAATTAATTAATGTTAATACGGAAAAACACCCAACGCTGTACAGGGCAGTCGGTCCTGAATCTGGCAGTTGTCATACCGGCATCTTTCTCCGAACCGGCAGGCTGACAAAGGTTTAGGTTGTTAAGGGGAGAATCAGAAATGTCGCTGCGTAACCGGGTTGGACGTGCCTCGCTTCATCTTGTGGAGGCGGCCGGAGAACTGCTCCCATGGAACCATACAGTTCAGGCGGTGAAGCTGTCCAAGGCCATGACCGGCTACCAGCTGACGATGGCCCTCGGAACCGCCTTAGAGCTGGGGATCATCGATTACCTGAAATCGCAGCGTTCTGTCAGTGAGATCGCGGAGTTTTCCGGAATGGCCGCACCTGCCGCGGAGGTGCTCCTCAATGCTCTTGAGGAAGCGGGTGCGGTGCGGCGGGAGCATGGGCTGGCGGTCCTCACTGACGCTGCACGGGCGCACCTCTGCCGCGCGGGATGGAATCCGGGCCGCGGAATGGTCGACTTCATGCTCGGCACGTGGAGCTACTGGCGGGACATGGGCAAAACCCTGCGGGGTAATGAAGGCCATCCGGTAACACGGGTGTATAACCCGGAAAACCCGCTCATGCCGGAGTTCGTCCGGCTGACCACCTCGATGCTGGCCGCACCATCGAGGGCGCTGGTGCAGAAACTCGATCTCTCCGTCGTCAGCCGGATGATTTGCGGAACCGTTGGCGTCAGCTTCGCCGCCGCAGTGATGGATGCGAAACCGGATGTGAAGCTGACGGTCTCCTGCCTGCCCCTGCTCATCCGGGAGTTACCGGCAGCGGCCAGACAGTTCCACCTCAGGGAACCGGAAGAGATCATCGAGAATACCGGCGATGCGGAAACGGACAAGTGGGGATCGAGTGAGACATATGATCTCGTCTTTCTTGCTCGCAAGTTTGGCTATTGCGGCCCAGAGCATGGGGTGCAGTATCTGAGGAAATCGAAGCAGGTGATACCGCCGGGAGGATATCTGATTCTGTGGGAGCCCTTTGCGGACAATTTCGGCATCGCCCCCTGGATGAAGGTGGCCTATGAGCTGTCGGACGCAATGCTTGGCGAACCTCGCCCCCTTTATAAAAAGCAGGAAATCGCGGGTTTTGTCCGTGAGGCCGGTTACGCAAAGGTGGATATTGTTGATGTCTCCCGGGGTTCGACGTCGTTCGTCGTCGCCCGGAACTGACCTGTAGCAATGACGGCGAGGAGCCCTGATGATGGAACGCCCGGGTTGGACAAACGCAATGAGTGTGGGGATCACAAAGGTTGATATCCAGCACCGGACTCTCATGAGGATGATCAGCGAACTGAAGGATAGTGTGGCCATTGGGACCCCACCGACCTCTCTGGACCGTCTGTTTCTCGAGCTCAAGGCCTACGCAAGTATTCATTTTGATGTGGAGGAGCGGCTCTTTGAGTCCTGCCATCATCCGCGTCTGGAAAAGCACCAGGACCTGCACCGGAGTTTCGTTGACAGGATTGACCAACTTTTTTCCGAAAGGGGCAAGGGAAAACCGGACCAAAGGTTGCAGATCGAACTGCTGGACTATCTGATGAACTGGCTGGTCCGGCACATTCAGGAAGTCGACCGTATTGACTTGGATTATGTGAAAAAATGGCAGGAGGAAACGTCCGTTCTGCCCGGTTCATCCCGCTGACTGGCTGATCTGAGGATATCCGGGCATCCCGGCAGACTGCCGTGTCTGGAACGCTGCCCGGAAAGAAGGCTCTGCGCCTGATGGAAATATTCCAGGACTTCATATTCGAGGCCGCGCACCGGCTTCCCAATGTTCCTCTGGGTCACAAGTGCGCCCGACTTCACGGCCACTCGTTCAGGGTGTCGGTGCATGTCAGGGGAAAAATGGATGAAATGGCGGGCTGGGTCATGGATTATGCCGATATCCGGGAGGCATTCCGTCCGGTTCATGAACAGCTCGACCACCGTTATCTGAACGACATTGAAGGTCTGTCCAACCCGACAAGCGAAAACCTCGGCCGGTGGATATGGAAAAACCTGAAACCCCGCCTGCCCCTGTTGTCCAGGCGGGTGATTCATGA
>CAZSFB010000161.1:0-6557 GCA_964606035.1 uncultured bacterium
CAATGACGGCCCGCCCATCAACCGGCGGGCCGTCCGTTTCTGGGCACGGTATGGGAGAGAGCCTTCTTGACTCTCCCGCCGGGGTGTGGTTCCAAGGGTTCCGGCACTGGACGCCGCCCGGCGGTCCGGGCTAGAGGAAACCCGTGGCGAAACCGGCATACCAGCGCGTCCTTCTGAAACTCTCCGGCGAGGCCCTCCAGGGGGACCTGGGCTACGGCCTTGATCCGGCCACCCTCCAGCGAATCTCAGAGGAGATTGCGGAGATCGTCGCCATGGGTGTGGACCTGGCGGTGGTGATTGGCGGCGGGAACATCTTCCGGGGGCTTTCGGGGTCCTCCCGCGGCATGGACCGCTCCACGGCCGACTACATGGGCATGATGGCGACGGTCATCAACGCGCTGGCGCTCCAGGATTCGCTCGAGCGGGCCGGGGTGCCCACGCGGGTCCAGTCGGCGATTCGCATCGAGGCGGTGGCTGAACCCTACATCCGGCGGCGGGCGATCCGGCATCTTGAGAAAAAGCGTGTGGTGATCTTCGCGGCCGGCACCGGCAACCCGTATTTTACCACCGACACGACGGCGGCGCTCCGGGCAAACGAGATCGGCGCGGAGGTAATCCTGAAGGCCACGAAGGTGGACGGGATCTACGACTCCGATCCGGCGAAGAACCCCTCTGCCGTCCGGTTCGACCAGGTGTCGTTCCGCGATGCGCTGCACAAGGATCTGAAAGTGATGGACGCGACAGCGTTCGCCATGGCAATGGACACGAAAATCCCCATCATCGTTTTCGACCTGCACAAGCCGGGAAACATCCGCAAGGTGATCCAGGGCGAGAAGGTCGGCACGATGGTGTGCGAGAAGGCCTGAACGGCCGGACAGGGGCACGGCAAATGAGCCAGGACAAGATACTCAAGGAACTCAACGACGGGATCGCGCACTCGATCGAGGCGCTGGGCCGCGAATTTGCGGGGCTCCGGACGGGGCGGGCGCATCCGTCGCTGGTGGAAGGCCTGAAGCTTGAAGTCTACGGCCAGCAGATGCCGCTGAAGGGTGTAGCGACGATCACCGTGACCGACGCCCGCACCATTGCCATCACCCCGTTCGATCCGTCGCAGGCGGCGGCCATCGAGAAGGGTATTCTCACAAGCGAGCTTGGCATCACGCCGACAAACGACGGAAAACTGATCCGGGTGATCCTGCCGGAACTCACCGCCGACCGCCGCAAGGAGCTGGCGAAGCTGGCGAAGCAGATGGCGGAGAACTGCCGCGTGGCGATCCGCCAGCACCGCCAGAAGGCTAACGACGCCCTGAAGAACATGGAAAAGAACAAGGAACTCTCCCAGGACGACGGCAAGAAGGCCACTGCAAAAGTCCAGCAGATCGTCGACGAGGCCACGAAGAAGGTGGACGCGGCCTTGAAGAACAAGGAAACCGAAATCACGGGCGGCTGAACGGCCCTCACCCATGCGAAATCGGGCGCGGACCTATGGGGGCCGCGCCCTTTACCTTGTGCCGGTTTCGGCTGGAAACGCCGCCACTGGCCGCGCACTGGCCTTCCGTGGCTTTCCGTGGCTACAGTAGGTCTATTCCAGAACCAGTCGTTTCCGGGGGACCTGACCGTCATGAGAATGATCCCGCGTCCAGTGACGTTTTTCCTTGCAGCCGTTTTCATCACACTGCCGCTTGGCGTCCGCGCCGGGACCAAATCCCTCACCCGTGAGGTCGATCCGGTAGTGCTCAAGGGGGAACCGGGAAAGCCACTCTGGGGAAGGAAGATACAGAACCTGCGGCTCCAGATCCGCCGTGACGGCACGTGGAACGCGATACCGTTCCAGATCGACAAGGTGGATGGCGACGGCGAGTATTTTATCGCCGCAAACACGGTGCCCCAGGAGGTCCGTGATGAAACCGGCCTTGAGGACATCCCCGAGGTGAAGAAACGGGCCCGCCGGATCAAGAAGTTCGAGAAGCAGAAGGACGATCTCGAGGACGACGTGAAAGAGGGCAGGCGCACTGCCGAGGAGGTCGAGGAAATGCGCAGGGTGGCCTACTTCGAGGAGGACCTGGAGCGCTTCGACCACAACGATGAACTGGTGTTCATGGCCCGCGACGCAGGCGACAGGGCCCCGTCTGCTGACTGGCCATCGTCCGAGGGCGTGGAACTGGAGATCGCCGACCCGCTCAACGGCGGGAAGGCGTGGGCATATCTCTTTCATTTTGCAGTATCCCCGCCGCCCTTGAGTCCCGTGGATTACATTTCATATGACCCCAAGCGGGATTTCATCGTCACACGGCTGTCGGAGATCGATTTCGATGACACGAACCCGATGCTTGTGGAGAGCATCGTCGGCAAGCCGCCCGACAGCCCGGTAATTCCGAATGTGCTGGACCGTTTCAAGATGCGGATCAAGGTGAAGCCGATCGGGCTCTTCTGTGCATCACTCAATTTCGACGAGAACAACGCCCGCGCTTTCACGGTGGGCTACAAGGACGGCCCCGTGCGGCTTCTGCGCCGCAACATCTTCTGGATCATCATCGGCGGTGTGCGGCTGCCATTCGCACCAAAAATCGTCATGTATTTCAAGTTCTACGAGAATGGCCTTGCGGCCAGTTCCGACCTCTACGTGCCGTTCAACCCCAAATATTTCGTCTGTGACGGAAGCGGGTTCACGGCGGGTCTCGATTTCCGGAAGACGACATACGGTGCCAAGGTTTTCACGAAGGACAACCCGGAGCTCATCATCGACGGGAAGATGAGTGACGCCGAGAAGAACCGCGTCCTGCCGAACCAGGACTGGATCGCCGGCTATCTGCCGAGCCGGACGGCGCTCATGTCCCGCATGATCTATGATCCGGCAATGGTGAAGCACGGGGCGAAGATGAACTTCCACTATCTGGACGACGAGACCATCAACGACGGCCCGGAGAATGAACCGGGCCAGCATCAGGTGGGATACACGATCGACGTAAAGGCATTCCCCAAGGGGAAATATTACGTCGGTTTCCAGATATACACGGCGTACAACTTCACCCAGGAGCAGGTGCAGGAGCTTCTCGATATCGACGATGCGCCGCTCAAGGTGAACCGAACGGCTGATTCCGTGGCGAAGTAGGATGCACACCGGCAGGGGTTCGCCCGGCTGATCCCCGGCAGCTCCTGAGCATCCGGTACCCCTTTGTTTTTCCCGTATCATCAGGGACAATGACCTTCATGGCCATGGGCAGGTCGAAACCAAAAGCATCGGAACCTTCACAGGAAATGAAGGTCCCCCGGCATCTTGCCATCATCATGGACGGCAATGGCCGCTGGGCGCAGAAGCGGGGGTTTCCGCGGGTACTCGGACACCGCGAAGGGGTGAAGGCGGTGCGTGCGACGGTCCAGGCCTGCGCCGAGCTCGGCGTGAAATACCTGACCCTCTATGCCTTCTCCACGGAAAACTGGAACCGTCCCCGCCCGGAAGTCACGGCGCTCATGCACATGCTGGACGAGTATCTCCTTATCGAGGAGAAGGAACTGATCGAGCAGGGCATACGGCTGAACGCCATCGGCGAACTGGACCTGCTTCCGCGCGGTGTCCGGGACCATCTCCAGTCGGTCATGTCGGCCACGAGCCAGTGCAAGGGGATGGTGCTCACGCTGGCAGTCTCCTACGGCTCCCGGAGCGAAATCGTCAGGGGAATCCAGGTCATTGCCCGCAAGATCCAGAACGGCTCGGTCCGTCCCGAGGACATCGACGAGAAGATGATCTCGGCGCATCTCTATACCGCCGACATGCCCGACCCGGACCTTCTTATCCGCACGAGTGGCGAGATGCGTATCTCGAACTTTCTCCTCTGGCAGCTCGCCTATGCGGAAATATATTTCTCCCGTACCTTTTGGCCCGATTTCCGGAAGCGGCATCTCGTCGAGGCGTTTGAAAGCTACACCCAGCGCCAGCGCCGTTTCGGCAAGACCGGCGAACAGGTGAAGTAGGACACGGCACAGGCAGGCAAGTGCCATTCCCATGCTATCGGTTGACTCGCCAGTCAAAAAATGACACGCGTGTCATTTGATGGGTCGCGCTGGGGTCTGCGTGGCCAGCCGGATTGGAGGGGCTTCCATGAAATTTGGTCTGATCTACGAGATGAATCTTCCATTTCCGCACACGGCTCAGCGGGAACATGAGGTCTACTGGCAGGCGCTTGAACAGATCGCGCTCGCTGATGAAGCGGGGTTTGATTACGTGTGGGAGGTCGAGCACCACTTCCTTACGGAATACTCCCATTCGTCTGCCCCGGAGGTGTTTCTCGCCGCCGTCACCCAGCGGACGAAGAATCTTCGCATCGGGCAGGGGATTGCCCAGCTTCCGTACCGGTTCAACCATCCTGTGAAGGTGGCGGAACGGGCAGCGGTGTTCGACATCATGTCGAACGGCCGGTTCGACCTCGGCACGGGACGATCCATCACGGAGGCAGAACTGGGGGGCTTCGGGATTGACCCCGCCGACTCCAAGGCCCAGTGGGAGGAGTTCATCGAGATCATCCCGAAGATGTGGAAATCCACGGCCGACAAGCCGTTCGAGCACAACGGGAAGTATCTCTCGATTCCGCCGCGGAACATTGTACCGAAACCAGTGCAGTCGCCGCATCCACCGCTCTGGGTGGCGGCAAGCCAGCCGCTTACCTTTGAACAGGCCGGTGACCGTGGACTCGGTGCCCTTTGCTTTGGCTTTAACGCGCCGATGGATCTCAAGGCCGGGTGCGACATCTACTGGGAACATCTGAAAACCCACAGGAAGCTCGTGGGGGACTTTGTGAACGCCAACATCGGTGCGAGTGCCCCCATGTTCTGCCACGAGGACCGGCGCACGGCACGGCTTGCAGGGTTCCCGGCGGCGGCGTTTTTCGCCGTGAAGGCGCTGGCACTGTTCGCGCCGTGGTACGGAAAAGATGTACCCGGTTACGAGTTCTATACGAACATGGCCAAGCAGGGGCTCACGACCTTCGGCCAGGGCAAGGACGGCAAGCCCATGGACATGGACCGCATGGTGGAGGAAGGCTCCATGCTGATTGGTACACCCGATGAACTGATTGCCGCCATCGAGAAATACGAAGATGCGGGTGTCACACAGATGGTCTTCCTCGTGCAGATGGGGAACCTTCCGCACCGGGACATCCTCCGGTCGCTGGAGCTGTTCGGCCAGGAAGTGATTCCGCATTTCCGGGCGAAGGGGCACCGCGTCCCGCACGGCTTCAAGGAGTTTGAGACCCGCCTGCCGTTCCGTCCGGCGCCGTTCGGCGGACTGGGCCTGAACGGGGTGCAGCAGGGAGATCCTCAGGCCGGGAAAAAATCGGCCTGAAAACCACCGGTTATGTGTGAAAAATGCGGAGCTGTCCCCGGCCCTTGCACTTCCGGCCGTCTCGGCTAGGTTTGCCCTCCCGTGGCCGCGAGGACCGATGGAGGAAGTCGGGCGTACGGGCCGGTTTCGCCGGTGCCCATTTGTGTGGGTGCGGCGTACTTGGCGCGCGGCGCGTCATTGCGTTAAACTGTTTTTCCGGGTGGGAAAGCGGCCACTCCCCCGCAAGGTGAGTTCCGAGTTGTAATCCCGAAACAGCAGTGGCGGTGTCGCCCGAGGGGCCCGCACCGGGGACGTGTCTTCGGTGCGGGTGTATACAGTATACGGCCCGGGACTCCTATATAAGCGAGCAGTGCGCTGCAGGAGCCCGGAGCGAGGGAGCAGGATCGAACGATGCGTAATCTACCGCCGAACCAGTTTGCGGGAGAGGGACTGCACAGCGAGGCGTTTGAAAGCGATGGCTGCGGCGTCGGTTTCATTGCGCACCTCAAGGGCCAGAAGTCCCACGCGATCCTGAAAGACACCCTCGAAGTCCTGAAACGCCTTGCCCACCGCGGTGCCTGCGGTTGCGAGACAAATACCGGTGACGGCGCGGGTGTTCTGCTCCAGGTTCCCCACGCGTTTTTCCTGAAGGCGGCAAAGCTGGCGGGTTTTGAACTGCCGAAAGACGAGGGCCAGTACGCCGTCGGCATGGTGTCGCTGCCGAAAGACCCGAAAACCGCCGACATCTGCCGTTCGATTGTCAGCCGCGAAGTCGAGCGTACGGGAATGAAAGTGCTCGGCTGGCGGCGGATCCCGGTGAACAACAGCATCATCGGCCCTACGGCGAAGGCCTCCGAGCCCCAGATGGAGCAGGTGTTTGTGAGCCGCCCGGCGGAACTGAAGGACGAGCTCGCCTATGAACGCAGGCTGTTCCTCGCCCGCCGCCGGATGGAAAACGCGGTGGCGAAGCTCGATCTGGGAGGGAAAAAGGACTTCTACCTCGCCAGCTTCTCGGCGCGGCTCTGCATCTACAAGGGGATGCTTGGCAGCGAGCAGGTGGACGCCTATTTCCCCGACCTGCTGGACCCGGAAATGGTGACAGCAATTGCACTCGTCCACAGCCGGTTCTCGACGAACACGTTCCCGTCATGGGATCTGGCACATCCGTTCCGGATGCTGGCTCACAACGGCGAGATCAACACGCTCCGCGGCAACATCAACTGGATGCATGCCCGCGAGT
>CAZSFB010000162.1:0-6525 GCA_964606035.1 uncultured bacterium
CGAAAGAGGCAGCAAAAGGTGCCAAAGTCCTTTAAACAGACACCTGGACCAGCATGGGCCAGGAGCAGGAGGCCGAAATCCGGCGCCGGGCGTTCCAGGGCTATCAGATCGACCGGAACTTGATCCGGCTGGCTGATCCGACTGTCCGGGTGCTTCACTGCCTGCCGGCCCACTGGGGCGAGGAACTGGCTGAAGACCTTCAGGATGCACCGGAACTTGTGATTTTTGATGAGGCCGAGAACCGGCTGCATGCACAGAAAGCCTTACTTGTCCTTTTGATGGGATAAGTATCTATTATTGCGGCAGTTATGCCGGTATCACTCCGATTGCCAGATGACGGGATTCCCTCCCTGCTTCCCACCGCGGATTTCAACTCCAAGGAGCTGAGTGCCGAGGACGGGTTCCTGCTGTCCCGGATCGACGGCGGCACGAATCTGAAAAACCTGCGGGCACTTACTGGCTGGAGTGGCGACCGGACAGATGAATCCATCGCAAAGCTGATGTACCTGCGAATGATCCAGGTCCGGCTGAAGGACGGAGAAATCATTGATCTCTCCCCTAGGGCGATCTCCGAACTGCGGCTGAAACTGGCAAAGGCAAAGGGCGTGACGGCCGGAGTGACCCTTGGAGGCATTCCGGAACCAGAAGCTTATATGCTGCCTCCGGATGTGGACAGGGGACTGCTATCGCTGGAGGTCGCCACCCATGTCATGCGGGCGATCGAAAAGGGCGAACTGGGCTACTGGTACGAGGTTCTGGGTATTTCACCACGGGCAGACGCACGAAAGATCAAGCAGACATATCATGCTATCGCTAGCGAGATTCACCCGGACAATTTTTATGGCCGGAATCTCGGAGTCTGGACTGACCGGATCAACCAGGCGTTCGACTACATCACGAGGGCCTATGACATCCTGAGTGATGCCGGAGCCCGTGCGGCTCATGATCATGAGCTTGAGGAGCGGCATGCGCCGGAAGCGCCAGATGCAGTTCCGGCCGAACAGGCGGCCGGGAATGGCAGTACCGGAAAGCCCAAAGGCCCCGCCGGGATTGTGGACCAGATCCGCATGAAGGTCGCAAAGGCGAGGGAACTGGCTAAGCTCGCGGAAAGCCAGATGAATCATGGCCACTGGCAGGAGGCGTACAACAGCCTACAGATGGCGGCCCAGTTCGACCCTTACAACCCTGACTACAAGAAGCAGGCGGACTTCCTGAAGCCCAAGCTGAACGTCAAGAAGGCGAAACAGATGTTCGAGGAGGCGCTGCAGCTCGCCCATGCCGGTCAGGGTATGCGTGCGATCAAGCTGCTGGAAGAGGTAATCAATATAGACCCGGCCCGTCCGGCGCACCGGTATGAATACGCCCGCCTGCTATTCCAGGAGCGGCAGAAAGCCAGCGCACTGGACGGGGATTTTCTTGAGATGGCAAAGGACCACGTGGAGGCGGCCCTGATCATGGAGCCGGAAAACGCGAAATACCTGACGCTTGCGGGCCAGGTTTTCCGGGCGAAGGGCGAAAACAAGGCTGCTGCTGATTTCCTGAAGCGTGCGCTCAAGAGGGACAAAAATAATGCGATCGCCAAACAGGAACTCGAAGAGATAGGATGATGCCGCTTAGCGCATCAGGGGGAAGGCAACCGGGCCAGAATGATTCCTGAGCACCTGAAAAGGCGGTTTGATGCGCTCCGTGCTGCACTCCGGGATCCGGACGAGCAGGTATGCCAGCTTGCATCGAAATCGCTTGAGCAGGTCGAGGCACTGTCTGATCTCGACACTCTCATCGACAATTTCAAGCGGGGGGACAAGACCGCCCAGATCCGGTCCATCTATGCCTTCGGGCGGATCCGTCATGACCGGGCACTGACGGCACTGGTTTTCGCCCTTCAGATGGAAGATGAAGACGTGAGGACGGCCGCCGTTCGGGCCCTCGGCGAGCAACGCCATCCAAAGGCCGTAGGGCCGCTTCTGGAACTGCTTCCGAATGAAACTCCAACCTGCCAGATTGCCATTCTGGACATTCTGCCGAATTTCCAGGACCCGGAAATCGTGAATGTCCTGCGGTCGATGCTCCGGAGCAAGAACGTGGATGTCGTTGAAGCCACGATCCGGGCAACGGGAAAGGTCGGAGACCGTGCGGTCGAAGATGCACTGATGATCATACTTTCCAAGGGCCCCACCCGGTTGCGCCGGGCTGCGGCGGAAGCGCTCGGCATCCTGTCTGTCTGACAGGAACTACTGGAGATATTCCCCGACGTTGATATTCTTCAGCAGCGGGTCAACGGTGCCGATGATCCGGCGGGACGGAGCCGTGGGGGGGAGCGGTCCCGCCAGATTGATATCCTGCGGATGAGGGAGCCGGTCGCCGAATTCATTGGTGATGATTTTGACCTTGGGCGGTGAATTGGGCTCAGGGTTGGTGCCCGTGACGATCGCCAGCTCATTGGTTTCGAGCCTGAGAACCGCGCCGATTGGGTACATTCCCAGCATGGTAACGAACCGCTCGAAATAGTGGGGGTCCAGCTTGGTACCTGCGAGCTTGTCCATCAGCAGGAGTGCCTCCCGGGGGCCGTGCTGGTTCTGATACACCCTGAGTGTAGTAATGGCGTCGTAACAGTCGGCGATGGCAACAATGTGGCTGAAGGGGCTTGGTCTGGTGCCAGCCCCAAGGTCCGGGTACCCCTTCAGGTCATACTGGACGTGGTGTTCGAGAGCGCAGCGGCCGGTTGTTTCCTGCAGTGTGCCCATTTCATTGATGATCTCGAAGCTGAACTCCGAATGCTTCTTCATCATTTCCCATTCGGCGGGAGTGAGACGGCCGGGCTTCTGGAGGATTTCCTTCGGTACACGGATCTTGCCAAGATCATGAAGCAGTCCGCCGAGACCCACCGCAGTCAGTAGCGGGTCTTTAAGGTCCAGAGCGTTGGCGAGGGCCAGTGACAGGATCGCGACATTCACCGAGTGGTTGAACAGGTAGTTGTCGTAACTCTTGATCATTGAGAGCCCGATCAGGGCGCTCGGGTTCTTGTTCAGGCACCGGTTCATGGCCGAGACCACGCCCTTGGCCTTGTCGGGCCTGGGGATCTCTCCCATCCGCAATTCGCCGAAGAGTGATCCGACGCAGGAGATGGCCTCGCCGTAGACCTTGCCGGCATCCGGTGTGACCAGCGCCACGAGAATGTGGGTCACGCCCCTCATCACCAGCTCGTCGGCAACCCAGTCGCCCTTTTTCTGTTCGGCATCCGGAGATTCGAATATGTCTACCCATTCCGCCAGCTCATCAGCCGTGAGGCCGGGCTGGAAGTGGATGGCGTTGATTTCGATTTTCTGGAGAAACTCGAGAAGTTCCTGCAGCGCCGGCGGGAGCGAGTAGGACGCGTAGTCCTCGCACACCAGCGTATCCTCGGCGACACCGACGGTGATCTCCTGCCCCTGCCTGTGGAAGGTCTGGAGCGCGGCCAGAAGGTTGCCGGCGGCCTTGCGGAATGCCGGATGTTCCTTCGGGTAAAGCGTCTTGGCCTTCAGTGCTCCTGCCACGTAGTGCAGAATCTGCTCGTAGGGTTTCACGGCGTTCCGCTCCCCTGCTGGCGCACAGATTCGGCGAGTCTGCGTTCGATGTGGCTGGCAGTCTGGGCAACGGCTTCCTGGAGATCGGAGTCCCTGAATCTGATACCACTTCGAAGTTCGTCCGCGGTCTCCTGGTCAGCCGATGCGGCAAGTATCTTCAGTGCATCCACAAGCGTTTGGCGGTCGTACTGGGGACGAAAGAGTTTCCGCGCTTTCAGGACCTCAATCAGCCCGTCGCTGACGGCCTTCCCGCCGATCCGGGCCAGGGCGATGTTAAGGGATTTCCGGAGTTCCGGGGTCAGCTCAAAATCGTCGGCCCGCCGGAACAGATCCAGCAAAATGGGAGTCAGTCGTGATTCTTTCAGGTTTCCGGCGGCATCCATGATGTGTTTCCGCGCGTGAATGGGGTTATCGCTGGACAGATACCGGCCGAGAACATTCAACGACTCCAGGTCCCGGATTTCGAGTAACGCATCAATGGCAGCGTCGGCGGCCTCATCCCTGCGGGACACAAGCCGGGTCAGCACCGGTACGGACTCGGGCTGCCTCAGGCTACCCAAGGCCTGGGCGGCAAATGTCGCGAGAGGAACAGATGGGTTGCTGTCGGCAAGTCCCAGTACAAGGGGAAGGGCGGGTTGTCCAATCCGGGTAATCAGCTGTATGAAAAGCTGGCCGGCATATTCGTTGAATGGGGATTTCAGCCGCTCGGCAAGTGCTTCAAGGGCGGTGTTCCCGAACAGGGTGAGGATTCTCAGCAGCGATTCGACTTCCGTTTCAGTCTTGTCATCAGTGCCGAGTTCCGTGAGCAGTGCCCTGGCGACCTGCGGTGAAGCAATCTTCCGGAGCCCGCGGATGGCATATTTCCGGGTCTCAACGCTGGCGTCGGTATGCTGGGAATCTTTTTCAAATGCCTCGATGATCCTGAACAGGTGGACCCAGGTGCGCTTCTGAAGCAGTTCGCTTGCCAGATTGGCGAGTTCAACAACGATGGAATAGTAAGTATCCGGATCCTCCGATGCGTGGAGCCGGGTGAGAAGGTTGTCGACAGTGCGCGTGATCCCGCTTTCGGTAGAAGTAGCGGCAGCGGCGGTTGCACCGGTGGTATCCAGTTCCGTTGCCTCGGAAAAACTGGTGACTTCCTCGGGGGCTTCCTCTTCATCCGGTGCGGGTTCTGGAACTTCCGGAGCTTCGCCATCCGTACCTTCAGCGGGTTGTGCGGGCAGTTCCTGGGCGCTGCCAGCCCGTTTCAGATACTGGAGGTCGACGTTGTTGACGAATACGTGTGTGAGGTGTTTCTCCTGAAGCAGCTTTTCAAGGCCGCCCCTGGTTTGCATCTCTTCAGCATCGACTGAAATTGCCCTCAGGAACCAGTACCACTCCTTCAAAGTGAGACCGTCCAGGAAAAAGAGTTTCTTGATCCTGCGCTGAAACAGGAATTTCGCGAGGCCCCGGACATGTTCGTTCTCGGGGCTTTGGAGCTTGTCGTCGAGCCAGATGCCGGCCCGGGTCACACTGAAACTGAATTCTCCCTGTTCGTGTGCGGCAATGGAAAAGGGTGCGAAGGACTGCTCAACGACCTTGAGAAGTGACGGATGGCGGGGCGGATAGAATGCAACGGCACGGATGCCTTTCTGGAGTTCGACCAGGAGCGGCTCGATTTCCCTGCCGGTGCTGCGCTCTCCCTGAGTTGCTTCCATCTGGTTGGCCGCAGCCTACTTTTTCGAACTCACCTGTACAAATCGCATCTGGAGTTCATAGAGAAGACCGTTGACGAGCTGGGTTTCGTCTTCAGTGAGATTCCCCCGGGTTTTTTCCCGGAGCATGTGGAGGATGTCGATCGTGTAGCGCGCCAAGGGCGGATTCGGGGGCGGGACTTCGCCCTCCGGGGACCGGAGCAATCCCATGTGAAAGAGCGCCTGGGTATGCAGGGAAAGACAGAGTGTGCCGAATGTGACTTCGGGCGGTTCCATTTCCTGAGTTTCTTCGGGATGGCGCTCGAAGGTCTCACCCTTGAGGCCCGCGGAACTGGCAGCTTTGGTGCTCTCCTTTTCAGCCTCACCGGTACGGGTTTCGCCATCGGCCGTAAACCGGCGCCGATCAACCGTTTTGAAGCCCGAATCAGAAGAATCGCTCATATACAAATGTACCTCATACGCCGGGCCCGACAAACCCGGCAAAATCTACGGTTAACGGGAAATATTTAACCATTATTGGTAGTTGCAACAAGGATGAAGTTTTATTAATGAAATCATATATACGATGAAAGCCCGGTGAAACTACATTAACGAGGTCGATATCCGTTGCCAGAACAGGGCCAAAAGTGCATTCATTAAAAAGGGACGGGGGCACGGATTGACCGTGAGAGGGCTGGTGAAAGGGATATGAAATGCAATCCGACACCTTTTCGGCAGGACCCGTGGCTCAGGCTTTCAAGCCGGAGATCCAGCAAGGAATACGAACGATGAGAATCCTGGTTGTTGAAGACGAGAAAAAGGTTTCCAGTTTTATCCAGAAGGGCCTCACCGAAGAGAGCTACGCTGTGGATGTCGCCCATGACGGCGAAGAGGGGCTGTCGTACGCCCTGAACCAGAACTACGACCTGATCATTCTTGACGTCATGCTGCCCAAACTTGACGGTCTAAAGCTCCTTGAACAGCTTCGGGCGAAAGGAAGCCTGACGCCGGTTCTGCTCCTGACCGCCCGCGATACGCTTGAGGACAAGGTGAAGGGCCTGGATACGGGTGCTGATGACTACCTGCCCAAGCCGTTTGCCTTCACTGAACTGCTCGCCCGGGTGCGGGCACTGCTCCGCCGTTCAAGCAATTCCCGAGCGGCAATCCTGAAGGTGGATACCCTTAGTCTGGATCCGGTTTCCCGTGAGGTCCGGCGCAGCGGGAAGAAGATCGACCTGACTGCCAAGGAATATGCACTTCTTGAATTCTTCATGCGGAACTGTTGTAAG
>CAZSFB010000163.1:0-6481 GCA_964606035.1 uncultured bacterium
CTGCTATTTGCCGACGTGCCGCTGGTGTCGGATATAGACTCGGTTCGCGGGTACAACACTTTTCTCACGACCCGGTGGGAAAGTACGGTGGAAAACCAGCCATTTCCCCTGAACACGGTCCGTCTTTTTGCGGCCGATGCTGTGGTGGCAGCCCCCTACGATCCCAATCTCGCACAGTACGGAGAAGACGGTTATCCGATGGATGGCGGATTTCTGGTTATCCCTGTCCGGGACCCTGTTCCCCGCGTTGTCTGTCCGCATTCCTGGCAAATGGCGTCACCGGATGAAATCCGCTCTGCCATCCGGCAGCCGGATCTTGATCCGCGCAAAAAACTTTTCATGGAACTGGTGAACGGACAGCCGGTGATGGAAGCCGGTGAACGGACCTCTGAAGCGCTTATCTGCCGGATCACGCACTATGATCACGAGCGTGTGATGCTTGAAATTGAGCAGACTGAGTCGGCACCCGTTGCGCTTCTCGACAGCTACTTCACCGGCTGGACGGCCCGGGTGAACGGGAACGCCGTCACTATTTATCCAGCCTGGGGGATCCACCGGGCGATTCCGGTTCCGGCCGGGCGGTCCACGGTGGAGTTCACTTACCGGACGCCGGGACTGCGCGGCGCAGGGGCGGTATCGGTCATGGCGGCCCTTGCGGTTCTTTTCTGGGGTCATTTTAGAGTTCGACAGTACGGTGATTCCATGAAGACATCGGGCTAGGGTTTCCCCGGAGATGAAGAACCTCGATACAGACGCCATTCTGCTGTTTGCCCACGGAAGCCGTGTACCGGATCTTAGGGATGAACTCGCCCAGCAGATCCAGCTCATCAGGGAAATGTCAGGCTACCGGATTGTCGAAATGAGCTTTCTTGAAATCACCGAACCCGACATGATGGGTGGCGCGAAGCGGTGCGTGGAGCAGGGGGCTAGGAAGATCCGGATCGTCCCCTATCTCCTGAATATGGGAAACCACGTGCGGAGGGACCTTCCTGAAAAGGTGAAAGAGGTGCAGGAGGCATTTCCCGGCGTTGAGATCACGGTATCGAGGCATCTCGGAGTAGATCCCCTGCTGGCGGAGCTTGTCATCAAGCGGGCCGAACGAGGCTGAATCGGGACCCTCAAGACGTTTTTTGGCGTCACTCTATCCATGTGGTATGGCCGGGTGCACTGATGAAATCCTTTATTGTCTGTGTTCTTTCAGCCGCCTTTCTGGTTTCTGTGCAGGCCCAGGCCGCTGATGCGCCGGAGGAACCGGCGGGTGAAACCGTGGTGGCGGAGGAAAGTCCGCGGCTGGCAGCCCCGGCGATGGATCCCTGCGAGGAAAAACTCCTCACTTTCGTGAAAGACAGTACCGGAAAGCCGGATCCGGACTGGAAGGGGCTTGAAAGCTACGCTCTCGAAGAGGTTTCCGCGTCCAGTCCGGATACGCTGTGCAGGTCCCGCGCTGCTTTTCTTGTGGCGGACCTTGCGCCAGTTTCTTCCGGAGATTCCGAGAAGCTATACAAGCGGGCACGAGCGCTGGCACACGGCGTTCTCCGGTCCCGCAATGAATGGCTCAGCGAGTCCTACCGTGCAGTTCCTGGCAAGCTGGAGCGCTTTGTCGCCGCCGATGCAAACGCTCTTTACTGGTTCGCCATCAGCTGGGGGCATGTTCTTGACCGTTTGAACATGTTCTCGGCCGCATCACAGGCAAAGGACGTGGAGGCTATTTTTTTAAGGCTTCACGCCCTGGCACCGGGGACAGAAGGCGCCGGGGGCGAGGTCTTCCTGGGCACATACTATGCGTCGCTCCCGGCATTTTTCGGGCGCAACATGAACAAGGCAAGGGAATTCGCCCTCGAAGCAGCGAACTCTCCGGACCTGAACAACTGCCGGATTGCCGTGCTCCAGGGAGTTCTGGGGCATGCGCTTGAGGCGGGAGTGCTGGCGAAGCTTTCGGCCGCGCGCAAGGCTCCCGTGGACAGATCCCGTCCATTCGCCTTCGAAAATCTCGTCTGCCAGTAAGCGGTTTTCACGTGATTTGGTTTCGCGGGGCGGTTAGCTTGCCTGTATGGATACCCCTTCCGGACTTCCGGCCACCGACCCCTCAAAGATCGGGCAGGCCTCCTTCGGTGATCTGGTTTCGCTGACGGCGGATGTGGTGCGGTCCTGTTTCTGGCCGTTCATGCAGGCCGGGATGCTGGTTGCAGTGCCGGCGGCGGTTCTTGTGGCCTTTATCCAGGCTTCCATTTTCTAGCTTATTGGCGGGCTCGGCGGGGAGAATGCGGAGTTTCCGGATCCCGGGGCCTACTTCCTCCCGCTGGCAGTTCCTTTTATGGCGGTTCTGGTGTTCGGCTTTGTGGTGAAGCCGGTGGTTCAGGCGGTGATCGTCCGGGGAACCCTAGATTCACTCTCTGGCGGAGGCCGTCCGCTGACGGAAGCCTCCGATGTGATACCGTGGCGACGGGTGATCGCAGCGGATCTGGTCCGCTATTTTTTCGCGGGTCTGGCTTTTGCTCTCTCGGCTGGCGGAATCATTGCCCTGCTGGCAGGTGGACTGGGCAACCAGAGTGATGAGACCCGGAGCAAGGTGATGGAAGTGATCGCCGGAATCCTGGTCGTCGGTCTGGCGCTCGCTACCGGGCTTTTCGCGATGCTAGTGACCTACAGCCGGTTCGGGATTGCCCAGGCAATAGTTGTGACTGGCGGCGGCAGTGCCCGCGAAGGACTTACGGAAAGCTGGCAGGTGATGGCGCATTCCACCGACGGCTCGTTTTTCGGAAAGTTCTGGGTCCGCTACCTTCTGCTTCTGCTCACTTGTACGGCAGCCTCTGTCGGTTTCCTGATGCTCTGTTCGATTCCGGCCCAGCTGGTCCTGTCGCCGGCAATGGAGGAAGCATTCGAAGCCACCGGCGGTCTGCCGGATTTTTCCTCGGTCAGTCTGGGAACGCTTTTGATATACGGAATACTGCTCACGCCGGCACAGGCGCTCGGCATGGTGCTGTATGCGGCCGCTGAAGGCATCATGTTCGCCGATATCGCCGAACGGCTGCGGCCGCCAGAACTGCCCGTGGAAGACCCTGAATCGGGCGGGGAGCCTCCCCCGGCTCCAGCCGGGTTTATTCCGTCCGCCTGATCCCACTGACAATGCTGTTTGTGGCGCACCGCGACAAGGAATTTGCCTTGAATCTTTCGTGGTTGCCCGTTTGAGACTGTTCGCAAGCTACCAAAACTTAGACCAGTCACCTAAAGTGTCTTTAACCTGAAGAAGGGTTTTCGGGTGGTTTTTTGATGAGCCTGGCTGTCAGCAAAGGCAGGATTGCGGTTCTGGATGACGAACCGTCGGTCCGGGATCTCCTGGGGATGTTTCTCCAGACCCGGAACTACGATGTCGTTCTTGCCGAGAATCCAGAGAAACTCTACCGGCTCCTGAAGGACAGGCCGGTCGATCTGCTGATCTGCGATCTTTATCTGGGAGATATTTCAGGGCTCGACGTCATCAAGAAGATCCACCCGCTTTATCCGGCGCTCGATATCATTGTGCTCACCGGGTACGCCTCCATTGAGAACGTCATTGAGGCGTTTCATCTGGGGGCTTCGGATTTTCTCCAGAAGCCGATCAACCTGCTGCTTCTGGAAACCACCGTGGAACGCTGCCTTGAGAAAAAGCGGCTTGTCCGGCAGGTGGACCAGCTCGAAAGAATCGTGGAGATTCACCGTGTCGCCGAAAGCATGGGCGACGGCAACCGGCTGCCGCACCTTCTGGATCTGGTGCTCGGCTCAGCCGTGAAGACGCTCGGGGCCGACAAGGGCTACATCGCGCTGATTGATGAAAAGACCGATCCGCCAAACCTGAAGATCGGTTGCGCGATTGGACTCTCGAAGGATGAATGCGACCGGATTACGAACCTGGATGAAAAGTCCCGGCGCGAACTGGACCAGAAACTCAATGCACAGATCGACGAGGGTGCCACCCGGTTGTCGCTCCAGGGGCTTCCCATTGCCGATGCCGGCGGTGACGATGTTGAGCTGGTGGTACCGCTCGTCCGGCACGGCAACCTGAGCGGATTCCTTTGTGTCGTCCGGAATGCGCCGGACCGGCCCTTCGGAAGCGGTGATCTTTCTGCCGCCGAACTACTCGCCTCGAATGCCTCGCTCGCCATCGAGAACGCCCGCCTCTACCGGGATCTCGAGGAGGGCTACATCTCCACGATCAATACACTGGCAAAGGCCCTTGAGGCCCGCGACAAATACACGGGCGGCCATGCCGAGCGGGTTGCCCGCTACAGCCGCATGCTGGCGGATCTTGCGGGGATGGACTCCCGGACGAAGGGGCGGCTGGAGGTGGCCTGCATTCTCCATGACATCGGCAAGCTGGGAATCAGCGATTACGTACTCCAGAAAGCCGGGCCACTCACGAGGGAGGAACGGGAACAGATCAAGCAGCACCCGGCGATCGGCGACCGGATTCTCGCGCAGGTGCCCTCGCTCAGCGAAGAGCGCAGGTATGTCTACGAGCATCATGAGCGGTATGACGGATCGGGTTACCCACGGGGACTTGGCGGAGCTGATATTTCCCAGGCGGGAAATATCCTCATCATGGTTGAGGTCTACGATGCACTTGCCACCGTCCGCAGCTACAAGCAGGCATGGAGCTCCACAATCATCCGGGAGCATTTCGAGGACGGCCGGGGAAGTCTCTACAATCCGCAGATGACAGATCTCTTTCTGGAGCTTCTCGACACGAAACTTGGAAAAGGCTAACGAGGTAACCGCCGGAGGCGGGGTTTGGACCGTCCTGTGGCGAGGTCCCGGAATCCCATGAAAACCTATCTCGACCTGGACACCCTTGCGCTCTGGATCCACCTGTCTTCGACGGCGCTGTCGCTCGGCGGCATGGCATTCTTCGTCTTTTTCTATCTCCCGGTGGTTTCAAAAACCCCGAACGAGGGCGAGAGCCTGGACCGGAAAGCGGAAACCGTCCGGCTGTTTGTAAATGCGAACGGCTACCTGATGATGTTCATGTTCATGAGCGGTGTCGTGAACCTCCTCAAATACAAAAAGGCCTACGGGCTGGGCTATTTCAGCCAGGTAGGACCCGTGCTTGGCGTCAAGCTCGGCGCCGTGTTTCTCTATGTGATGCTCATGTCCATGGCGATGTTCGCACTCGGCATGAAATACATCCGCATCGCCAAGGGAGTGGTACCGGCTGAAGACCGCAACGCGGAACTGGAGAAATACCAGAACAAGCTCCGCCGGATCCATATCATCCTGATCGGGCTTCTCGGCCTGATTATTTATTTGGGCATTGTGCTGGTGAAGGAAAACGGGCGGCTGTTCCCCGGAACCTGAACAACCTATTTCTTGGGAAATACTACCAGATACGGCTCCACCGTCCAGCTTTCAAATACCCCTTCACGTACATAGGGATCCTTCGCCATGAGCATTCTTGCAGCCTCGATGCTTTCTGCCTCGAAGATCACGACAGAACCCTTCGGCCGTTCGGAAGCATCCCGGATGGGGCCCGCCACCACCAGTCGGCCGGCGTCATATAGTGCCTGGAGACCCTTCAGGTGCTCCTCGCGGACCCGCATCCTTGTTTCCAGGGCCCCGGGCCGGTCGACGCCGGTCAATACGAAATGTGGCATGCTTCACTCTCCTTTAACTTTCAGATAATAGATTGTGGCTGCCAACTCCAGACAGGAACCGGCGAAAGGGGATATAGGGATGTCCCGGACCCTGATACTTGCACTGCTTGTGGTTTTCCCGGTTTTTCCCGCTCTGGCCCAGTCTACTGCTCCGGCGAAGTCTGCAGATCCCTTACGCTGGGAGCTGCCTTCGCTGGTGGATGGCAAATCCGTCACCCGGTCGCTGCACTCTTTTATTGATGATACCTCAAAAACCGTTGTGGTCGTGCTTGAGACCGCAAACTGTCCCATGTGCGACAAATCGGCTCCCTCCAACCGGGCCCTGGCGAAGGCAGTCCGGCAGTCAGACAGTACGCTCGTACACATCCTGTATGGTCCGCCGGGAGATCTGGAGAAATTGCTCGCAAACCGGGTGTATGCCGTGCCGGTGCTTTTCGATCTGGACGGGTCATTTACCCGGACCCTTGGTCTCAATCCGGCCGAAGCACCAGTCTACGCGGTGATCGATGACAGGCGGGAAGTTCTGGCTCAGTCCTCTGGCCAGAAGGTAAACCCGGCAACCATCCAGCTGGCCATCCTCTCGGCGCTGCTGATCCGGAAAACCCAGGGTGTGGATGGCGGCCGCAGGACGCCAGCGGCGGAGCACAGAAAGTCTTTCAACCCGAAGCCCGCAACCCCCTGAAAACCTTGGGCCTTTACTTTCCGGACGGACCGGGGCAAACTCCCGGCATCTTATGAGTTTGGATGATGTCGTTTCCGCCAATTTCGATGCGCTGAACAGGCTTTTCCAGAAGTTTGTCGATGACCGCCCGCTGGTGGCATCCGTCAGTCTGGTTTCCGATGATGGCGTGGTG